>JBAVTY010000736.1:0-3230 GCA_049696495.1 Candidatus Nitrosopolaris sp. | reverse complement strand
CCAGGCCTAGGTAGCTATGGACATGTTTGGTGTTATCGTTTCTCGTCTTGCCACCATCAAAGATTGCCACAGGTCGCAAGTATCTACCAAGAAGCAATGCTGCGGACAAACCAGCAAATCCTGCACCTACTATAGCTACATCGTAGATGTTATTTTTGGTAGCGTTGTAGATGTTGAATCTTTCATTATTAACCCTGGCGGTACTACAGGACCTAAGTATCAACACTTTGATAATACTCCTACGTAAGCAGAAGTATAACTCGTTTGGTGGTCAGATGGTGATATTCGAATAGAAACCCAACCAAACGCAAAGAGTATTGGAATATACTAATTGCAACATTCACAATAATCTCTTTACTAATAATTCTTCTCACTATCTTCTATCCGTTTAATGACCTCCAATTACTGGCACTATACATTTTTGATCTTCTGGTAACCATCTTTTTGGCAATTGATTTTTATCTCAGGATCAGAACATCTCCAAATAAGCTAAGATATGTAATAGGTCATTGGTACGAATTACCTGCCATGCTACCTTTAGCGCTGCTCGGAGGTCTTGACGCTTTGACTGTAATCCATAATCCATTACTAAGTTTCAAACTTATAGCCTTTTTCAGACTAGCTCGTCTTTACAATTTAGTGCGCTACATCAAGGGCAATGAAGTATTCTTGTTAACTGGAATGGCGGCTGTAACAGTTATTTTTGGTGCAATTGGCACGTACTTTGCAGAATCTGGCAGCAAGGATGCAAATATTACATCTCTGGACGATGCATTCTGGTACGCCATAGAGAGTATCACAACCGTGGCATATGGAGAATTTTACCCAACTACCGCGCTAGGAAGAGTAATCTCATCGCTATTGATGTTCGCAGCAATAGGAATAGTATGGACACTAGGTGCGTTGATTGTGTCGAATATCATTGCAAAAAGAATCAAGGAAGCGCCGGTCAGTCTGCTAGACGAAACCAAGACAGTAATAAAGAATAGAATCGATGAGATTGAAAAATTGAGTATTGAAGAATTGGAGATACTCATAACCATGATAAGATCACTTCGTAATGGGAGTAAAGCAGGCACCTAGTCTTTTATATTTTTTTTAGACTCCAGATAGTTGCTCCATAACCAATAATCAAATGACAGGTGGATTCGTCGGAATGATCTTTGGGTTTTTCACAGCTCTTTTTGGGGCATCATTAGTGGTACCGTCAATATTAATGAAGTTGATTAAAAGGATGAAGGGATGAGAAGGAGTGGTAACGTATTAAGCTCTCTTTCATGAATTGGAGGTAAAGATGAAAACACGCGTTAGGGACATCATGCAATGTCAATGTAAGAGTAAATGTCAGTCATGTCCTCAAGTTCTCGAAATGTCGATTACTGCTTTCAAGGGGAAGAATGTATGATGGAGATTTCTGGATGTCTAATTATAATAGGTACTGTAATAGGTGTGTTACTACTCAATGCAGGTTCTGTGGGGATTATAATAGGCTCTGTATTGGGTATTGTAATCATCGCATTAATAATTATCTACATCTACAGAACATCTTCTATATCAAAAAATAGAAAGTCAGACATAACTAGTGGAAGGATAGGTCGTACTTAAGGAAATTAAACTGAGGAGGAGACGTGCATGACAAAGATAGGACATCAGACTTGGTGAGCCGCGAGACAGAAGAGAACTATAATTTACTGTTGGTTGGTCCACCTGCATCTTCTAAAACACTTTTTCTGATGGCAATTGGCGCCGAATACTTTGACGGCTCTAACACAACCAACCGTATTCTAGACGTTTTAGAGGAGAAGAGGCCCAAAATTATATGTATAGACGAATTAGATAAGATGTCCCGTGTCTGGCAAAATCAATTACTTAATTTCATGAAATCTGGGCGAATTAAGGTAGTCCAACAGAAGAAGTCTTACGATTTCGAGATAAAAGGGGCTAAGGTCTTTGCAACATGCAACGAGCTCAATCGTTTATCCAAGCCTCTTCAAAGCAGGTTTAGAAAACTCTTCCTTCCATGATATTCGGAGCAACAATTCATAGAGGTAGCAATTAAGGTACTGCCCAAGATTGGCGAGAATTTGGCCCGATATATTGGATTTATAACATTTCGTAATGGCGGAGATATACGTGATGTGATATCAATAGGGAAGTTAGTCAGGAAATCGGACGGTCCTGAGCAGATGGAGCTCATAATGAAAACTACGTTGAAGTACCGAGTCGGGACATGACTACTACTAGACGATACTATAGGGAACCCGCTAGATAGACTCCTCGCAAGCGATATCAGGTGGTAAAAATTATACGCCTCCGAATGGTCAGCAGAGGGAGAATTCAGCGTCATTGGCATGGATCTATTACCAATATTGACGGTCGCCGTCATAGGAGGAGTATTATTTGCTGTAGGTGTTGTGCTGCTGAGTATCCATATGAACAAGCAAAAGAACTGGTGGTCTAGGCAGAAATTGACGTGCTCATCCTTATGCAATCCTTAATTGATAGTAGGAATAACAGCAACCACACCTACAATAACCAGGCGCATACGATAATGACTAAGGACATACAATAGTATACCGGACGGGTACTACACGCCGGAAAGTATATAGCTAAGGATGATTATACAAATGTATTATGAAAATTATGTTGACAGGAGCGCAAATATGAAGAGACGCTCGACACGGCACGTATCAGAGATAACGGCAACAGCAAGCGAATTTGGTAACTCCGCTAAAATTATAGTCCCAAGGAGTTGGCTTGGAAGGAGAGTGATTGCATTCCTTCATTCGGAATATATCTCAAAACATCCTGAGGAGCGAAAAGAAGATGAGTAGTGAAACTTTATTGTCCAATATCGTTCCCTTTGCCGGTGGTGGACTCCTAGGATATGCAATGGGATTTGCTCTGAAAAAGGTCCTGAAGTGGATGCTAATCACCATAGGCTTCTTGGTTGGGATATTCCTTGTTGGTGTTCAACTATTACAAAAGTATGGGTATGTGAGTGCGGTTAATTGGGATAAACTTGGCAATGATACTTCGACACAGATTCAACATTTGGCCGCCAACGTTGACATAACTAATGTCCATAGTCTATTTCACACACTTGGAATTCCTGTTAGCGGCGGCTTGGCGATTGGATTCTTGGCCGGGTTTGTAAAGACTAGGTGATAGAGTATGATACTTGATTTATTTCGTAAGCATAATCATACGGGGATATAAAGGATATAGTA
>JBAVTY010000735.1:0-5041 GCA_049696495.1 Candidatus Nitrosopolaris sp. | reverse complement strand
TTATCTAGCGAATTTAGAAAGCTGTTTAGAGGTATCAATCATCTCATTTACATCTCTTCCTATTGGGACAAAGTTGTAACCAAATATAATATGGTCTACTCCCATATCTTTTATCCTTTGTATATCGCTTCCTATTTGGTCAATTGTTCCTGTTAATGGAAATCTTTGACCTTCATTTGTTGGTTGGCTTTTTGAATCAACTATGTTGGGAAATTGGGAAAGAATCACGTAGGTTAATCAATTGTCATCAAAAACCGTTCAATCTTCTTCCACATGTTCATCTCCTTGTTTGCTTTTCCATGTTTTGGTTCAGATTTTATAGACATGATTAATTCATTCCCTTTTACATGAATTCTTCCAAATGAATTTGAATTTTACTTCGACGAAATACCTCAATTAATTTACTAAATGCATATAATGCTATTAACATACCGGGAAGAGTGTCAACCGATCATGCCAGCTCGTATTACGTGTTCAGGCGATGAACATCAGTGGATCTTTTCCTGCTCTTCCCGACTCTCCTTTTCCTCCCTGGTTATCATAGATACATCTGGCTTAAAGACGAGATCTGAGATCCAGTCACCAAAAACCTTTAATTTCTTTCTTGTTGTTGGAAGATTAGCTAGATAGTAAGTACGCCAAAGCCACCAGGCTACAAATCCATGTAATTTAATTTTATTAAATAATATAGCTACACCAGCTCTCTTTCCAATTTCTGCCATCATCCCTTTTGTTTTATAATCAAATTTCACCTTATTTTTGTCTCCCTTATCCCCTTTCAGTGCTAAAATTATGTTCTTTGCAGCAACTTTGCCTTGTCTAATAGCATGTTGTGCCGTTGGTGGATAAGGCTTTCCTGTATGAGGGTCAGTTATAGATGCACAATCACCAAGCACATAAACTCCACTATAGCCTGGCACTTCTAGGTAGCTGTTAGCTACAATCCTGTGTCCTCTGTCATGTTCGCAAGGAAGTTCAGCTACTAACTCGCTTGGAGTTACACCCGCAGACCAAATTAGGGTATAACAAGGAATTATTGTACCATCGTATAACTTTACACTATTTGTAGTTGCTCCAGTAACAGGACACTTCATCATGAATTCCACGCCCTTAGCTTTGAGTTTTTCTAATGCAAATTCACCTAATTCCTCATCCACTTCTGCTAGTAATTTTTCATTTGTATCAATAAGCATTACCCTTACTTCTGACTGGATATTTTTATAATAATCCTTAATGGATTCACGTATAAAGTCATTAACTGCTCCTACTGTTTCAACACCATTGAATCCTCCTCCCGCTACTACAAAGGTTAGTAGACTTTTTCTTAGTTCCACATTATCTTCTTCAAGGCTTGCTTGTTCAAGCACATTTATGATATGATTTCTCAGAATGATGGCATCATCTATACTCTTCATTGTAAAAGAATATTTCTGTACATCAGACATTTTAAAGAAATTGTTCTCACTTCCTAATGCGATAACAAGATAATCGTATTTCAATATGCGTTCATGCCAACCATTTGGTTGAGATTGTCTGCCAATTGCATGAGTCAATGTAAGCTTCTCACTATTAAGATCTATAGATTTAACTTTGGCTTGATAGAACTTGGCTTTTTTACAAAATGATCTGACTGGTGTTACTATGTTTCTTGTTTCGATCATGCCAGATGCTACTTCAGGAAGCATTGGAGTAAAGAGAATAAAGTTATCTCTGCTTACCAGGGTAATTTCAACCTCGTTATTAGTATTAAACTCCTTCTGAAGCTTTTTCAAGGCTTGAATGGCCGCGAAACCACTACCCAAAATTACTATACGTGTAGGAGAACTTGAAGGATTTACCATTTTTTCCGCAATCTCTTTAGACATATCTGATCATTGTTTGGTGTCTAGCCTTATATGATATTATATTTATTTATCAAAGATAAAAGATATTGGGCTGATAGTGTCTGTCAATTTAAGTATTTATCCAAAGGGAGGGGACATGGATTTAGTTCTATAGTAGGTGTTTTCCCATGTTAAGTTTACCGCAGGGATTAAACTGTGCGAGAACTACCCACCCGATACGTACATTAGAAAAATAAAAATAATTTGGATCCGTCAAAACTAGGGTTCATCTCAATACTTTGAAAGGATCCTTTACTTACTAAAAGCATAGCGAACAAACGAATATATTTATTAAATAGACTTTAACCATAAATTTTTCTGTTAATAAGAAGCAATAACACAGCTATCGCAGTCTGTCTGAGATCGAGACTGCCACCCAAGTGCACTGTTTCCGTGTGAACTAAATGGGGCTCCACATCAATCGTAATAACATCGACATAGTCAAGCTGCGACAGAGTAATCGTAAATGGTGGTTGTGCAGTTGTTGTTAGTTTTGGTGTTACAATCTTACCTTGTGCCGAAGAAATCAGAGAACCAGCTGGAATATTTGTTGTAGAATTATTTAGTTAGATTTTTGATTGGCACATGATCAGGCGTGTCGGACCAATTCAATAGAACGATGGCTATTCCTTTGTCAGATTCTAATAAACAGGCCTCAACCACCTCCAAAATTTTACCATTCTGTGTAAGAGTAATTGGTCTTGGTGTGTTCGTAATCTTAGCCGGGGCAGTTATGATATCTCGCTGTAGCTTGCCCCATCCATATGGTAATGCGGTCGTAAGTGACGATGCTACGCCAAAGGCATTACTAACCTTTGTGAAAGTTCAAAGTATAATAAGATCGTTTTCCAGTCGGGGAGTATGAGAATACCGGATAGTCAAAGAGCATTAGTCTTACAAGGTGGCGGCTCACTTGGTGCGTATGAAGCTGGCGTCTACCAAGCACTATATGAAAAAATCACTAAAACAGATAGAGAAAAAGGAGAAGTAGGTAAACCATTTTTAAATATCATCGCTGGAACATCAATAGGTGCGATAAATGCTGCAATTATTGTAAGCTACGTAGTGGAAAATAATACCTGGGATGGCTCTGCAGAAAGACTTAACGAGTTTTGGGAGTATCTATCGAAGGAATCATCATTTGACCAGATGCCGGGCTTTACGGCTTGGTGGGATTATTTACATAACAGCGTTCACAGTGGAATTGCATCAGGGGAAGCTGCAAGAAGATATTATTCAGCAAAGGAATTTGCGATTACAGGAATACCTACAGTTTTTACCCCTTTAACCCCCATAATTGATACTAGATTCTTTGATCTTCAAAACATCTGGTATCGCTTTAACAGTGGACCGTTAAAGAAAAGTTTAGAGAGATTCGCAAAATTTCCAATAACCACAAGTTTCGATGAGAACTCATCATTACCCCAACCACGACTCTTGCTCGTAAGTGTTGATGTGGCAGAAGGTGCAGCTGTAACATTTGATAGTTACGAAACGGAAGATGGTTCTAGAAAATCCGAATATGGGGAATATATTATTCGAAACGGAAAAGAAGTGGGACTTAAACACACTATAAGGTACAACGATGGAATTACATCAGAACACGTTATTGCAACTTCTATTTCCGTTACAATGTGTCTAGGAGTTAATAACAAAGGCATGATTATAGATTATGCATGTTATCATATGTATATGTATGGTTCTTCTATTCTTCCTCGCTTCGGAATTGCGTACCCGGCTTTTGCTTACGTCACATTTAGGAGGACTTAGGATGAGTCGGGATGGTGACATATGCAGATGTAGGAATAGAAGGAGGGGTGATAAAAAGGCTTAAAATACGACATCGTTGATTGGTAAACTCCCGTTTCATAACATGTGCTAGATTTAATTTGATCTTACATACACTTAAAAGCCTATAATGCACCTCTCCAGACTCCTTCCTTCTGATGTCGTGTGCCTCCACAACTTCATATACAAAAATCTTGCCCTGGTGCTGATTTGTGTGCTAGATCAGTAATCACAACTAAGTAAGTGTTATGGTAAAATTCAAGCCTGCTAGAGCACAAATGACAGCTACTAATCTAATGGCCAGATTGCATTTCAAACACTGTTACGTTTTGATAACTTGCCAACTTGGAAATAAATATATCGTAGTATTCATGCTGATGATACAATGTCACAAGTAGAAAGCAATAAAGCAATTATTAACCGCTACTTTGAAGCATACAAAACCAAAAATGAAGGAATATTTGATGAAATAATAGCTCCCGATTACATAGACAATGGTCAGTCTGCTTATATGGGCTCGCCTGGAAGAGGAGTTGCAGGAGCGAAGATTGACCTTAAAAATTCATCAGATAAATTTGATGACTTCTCTTATGTGATAGAGGCAATGATTGCATCAGAGCATTTACCAGACCTTGTAGGTACATATTGGAAAGGATCATTAACACCAAAAGTAAGCCCATCTGACGCTCCGCACATTAATAAGATAATTAACTTCAGGGGCGTAAGCATATATCGAATTCAAAATGGAAAAATGATAGAAACTTGGCATGTTATTGATGGTTTACCACCAAGAATATAAGTAAAGAGAGAACAGAAGTAAAATCGAATAGCAAAGGAGTTTCGTAATAGTGATACAAGTACACACCAGAGGCCTGTACTACTATTTCTGACTCGCTCGAATAAGACTACTGAAATCTAATACGGATGAAGTTAAATAGATCAACACGCACCGGTAACTTTAGTATGATAAACGATAGACGGCAAGTAATGCGAGCTTCCTAAACAAACTTGCTTTTGCGGACTAAGATTATCATTTAGGAACGAAGTCTTAATTCACCAGAAAACCTACCAGTTGAGATATGAAATGCAGTTCCTGATCGTACTAGGTATGATACCGATATGTGCTCTGTTGCATGATTCATTTAGGATTTTAGTTTATCCAAACCGTTAGTTAGGTCATTCGATTGAACATGTTATACAGAGCTGCCTTTAGGAAGATTTCTTTTACCATGTAGGGAAATTCTCTAGCAGTTACATGTTCACCGAATGTTCTTTTAATGGAAGAGAATACTGTTTCTGCCATCCACCTGTATCCATAGCTCATGCTACGTTTCCATCTTTTGAGGTTTGTTTGTTGCCTTAGTACAGAC
>JBAVTY010000734.1:0-1604 GCA_049696495.1 Candidatus Nitrosopolaris sp. | reverse complement strand
ATCTCGTATCGGGCAAATCTGGAAAACATATAGTAACATACGTTACTCCAATATTCACGTATCTTTTTATTTCCCTTAATATTGTCTCCGGTGTTCCGACAATAACTAAACCTGAATCTCTCATGATCTTATAGGATATATTCATACTTCTACTCCTTAATTCACTCTCGTCTATACCAAGAAATAAAATGCCATGCCATGCTTTGACTATATCATCATAATTTCTGCTACCATTTACTTTATTATTATCATCGCAATAATTCTTTAATAGAGTTAATTTTTCTGCATATTCATCATAAGTACAAAGCCCATAATTCCAACCATCTGCGTACGTTGCTACAATCTTTAGAGTCTTTTTACCACCTCCACCAACCCATATTGGAATACGCGGCTTCTGAATTGGTTTTGGACTGCATTCTGCATTTGATACATTATAATATCTGCCTTTAAACGATATTTTGCCATTATTATTTTCATTTTCAGCCCTTAACATTTGCCTTAACACCATTATACTTTCTTCTAACATTTCAACTCTAACAGAATCTGTGGGAAACGCTACTCCATATGCATGGGCTTCTCTTTGATACCAACCAGCACTTAATCCAATATCTAATCTTCCATTACTTATGAAATCTAAGGTAGAAGCCATTTTTGCTACAATGGCCGGATTCCTATATAGATTGACTAATATCGCCCCCAGCCTTATCTTTGTAGTGACGGGTACGAGCGAGGAAAGTGTCGTCCAACATTCTAACATCATTCTCTCAGTCGGTTCTTCTTCATATAGTTGCTTTTCTTGTGTATGAAAGTCACAGGTATTATTAGTATTATTATCAGTGTTCGGTTTGGAAGAGATATAATCCTGAATCCAAGGAATAAAATTATCCTTTAGCCAAACGGAATCATATCCGAGCTTTTCACATTCCAATGTGATACGCAGAATGTCTTTATACTTTAAACTGTCTTGGTATATGTAACAACCAAATTTTACGCTCTTGTTTTCCTTTTTTGCATTCAAATTCTTAAGCAGAACTCATTCATACAATAACGACTACCTTTGGGGTGGTGGCTGATACAACACTCGTTCTGGCTTTATTTTTAAGATAACCCTTTTTTGACTAGGATAATCCTTTGGACCAGGATATTTGTCAACACCAAGATATTTTTTTGCAAGTTTGTCTATGTGCCGATCAGCACCTTCAGTAGTCTGTCCTACAACTCTTCCTCTCACTGTAACCATATGATAAGGATTATTTTGATCAACCACACAGATAGCTATCCTAGGATCTCTTGATATATTCTTATGTTTTAATCTACCCTCAGCAGTATTTACCATAATGATGCCGTCTTCGATGTCGACCCATGTCGGTGTAACCTGGGGTGAGCGATCATTCATCAGAGTAGATACAAAAGCTAAATTTCTTCCCTGAAAAAGTTTGGACATAGGTTCAATTATTTGGTTTGTATTTTTATCCACATGAATATAGTAGATAATGCAATTATTAAGTCTATTAACTAATTTGAGCGTATAGAATTGCTTGTGCATGGATTAATTATAGAGCATCAGGACTTTTCGGATACCGGATAATGTTATCAAGGAAATC
>JBAVTY010000733.1:0-2897 GCA_049696495.1 Candidatus Nitrosopolaris sp. | reverse complement strand
CAGAAATCAATCAGATATTGGACAAGCAGTACAAGGATGGACTGAGAATTACAATGCTACTCATGGGAGAAGGATAACTGACATCTTACAGATAGGAGTAATGCAATCGGTTACATAACTCTTAAGTTCTTTTGTCCGACCTTTCAATTATTTTATAGCACACACAATCATCTCATTACTTTTTATTGGTAATTATTTTCTTTGTCCATGGCATTGTGTTTTATCTGATATTTATTATTGAAAACGGCGGCTGCGTACGATAGGTAATGAACTCCTATATTATCTGTCCATCACACCGAAAATGTGATTAAAAAATGAAGCTATGTAGAGGATAGATAAATCTTAGCTGATGAGCTAATATAACAAAAATCTAGTTCTACAGCAAATAACTTGAAGTTAATACGCAAGCATTGCACATACTATCCAAAAAATGCACATTTAAGAGCAATAATATATATTGACCGTCTAGTCTATAAAAGATGATAAAAGAACAGGAACTTGATCCAACTGCAGCAACAAGCCACAGCAGAGTACAAGAGGGGTGCATATAGAATTCAAAATGACTTTTGGTATATTTGAAGAAGTAGAAAGATTAATTGAATATATTCCTATTGATTGCGATACTCTTCAGATCGATGGCAGACTAGCGAAAGGTACTTCCATCGGCTCAAAATTCTATTTCGAGGATATAGATGGCATTGCAACTAGATTGGGGATAATTGAAGTTATTCAAGTAGAAGCAGAGAAAATGAAAGAAGAAAGCAGTTTTAAAACACTTGTCAGCGTTAGAGACATTGTTAGACTTTTAAACAAATTCCTTAAGGACGCCCGTGTCGAAGAAGTGGTACAAAAGCAACGCTACACACAATTACAACTAATAAAAGGTTTTAATTCATCTATAAGGAATCTCTTATTTGATTTCTGTCTGGCTGCACTAGATGGTGATAATCTAGATGCCAGATTGTATCTAAGACATGCGTACTACATGCTGGGGCTGCACAGAAGGCTCACTCTTTTATTATCTGTTATTGTCAATGAAACATCACTCAAAGAAGATAAAGACATAAGACAACTTCTAACAATGCTTGCAGTAATCACAGAGCCAAATAACATAGACGTCTACTTTGATCCAAACAATGGTGGCTTTACTAGAAAGTATAGCAAATATTTAGAAGAGCTTCAAAAGTTGAAACCATTTATTCAATCTGTTACCGTTACAAGAAAAGAAGAAAATCAAGCTACGTCTAGAACGAATCAACCATGATTAAGATGGACGGAATTTATAATTATACAATGAACACGGTTTAAAAAAAGATTTTTCGCATAACACGAATTGTACTTTTGTTAGCACAATTATTCACATACCCCATATCTCCGATATTATTCGTAATGAAGGGATATAATGAAGCAAAATATGCACATAATCTGTTCATGATGCACATTTGAAGTCAGTTATATTACTCATTAAGTTTTGTATATTGATAAAGATATGACTTTACAAAAACAACTAGAATATGTGCACCCAGAGGTTTTAGTAGATACACAATGGGTAGAAGATCATCTAAATGATCCTAAAGTTCGCATAGCAGAAGTTGATTATGATCGAAAGGCAAATTATGAATTAGGCCATATACCAGGATCTGTTCTATTTGATTGGAAAAAGGACATAAATGAACCACTAAGCAGGAATATTCTAACAAGACAAGCCTTTGAGGAGCTGCTACAAAGAGAAGGTGTTAACAATGATACTATATTGATTCTTTATGGAGATTTCAACAATTGGTTTGCAGCTTTTGCATTTTGGGTTTTCAAATACTATGGCTATAAAGATGTCAGATTAATTAATGGTGGTAGAAAGAAATGGTTAATCGAAGATAGATTGACAACTACAGAGATTCTACAGTTTCCTAAAGGCAATTTTATAGCAGAGGCAGAAACTGATGACAATATCAGGGCATTTTTGAGATATGTGAGAGGAACGTTAGAAAATAAACCAGGAGGTAGGACGATAGAATTAGTAGATGTTAGAAGTCCCAAGGAATTTACTGGTGAAATTTTAGCTCCACCAGAATATCCTACAGAACAGGCACAGAGAGGAGGACATATTCCAGGAGCAAAGAACATACCTTGGAGTCAAGCTGTCAATGACTATGATGGCACATTTAAATCCGCAGATGAATTAAGGAAGATTTATGAATCAAAGGGAATAACTTCCGACAAGGAAGTGATTGCTTATTGCAGAATAGGAGAGAGGTCATCACACACCTGGTTTGTTCTTAAATATCTACTTGGTTATCCTAATGTGAAAAATTATGATGGATCATGGACTGAATGGGGTAACATGATCGACAACCCTATAGAAAAGAATTCAGATGGTTAAATCAGGAAACTAGGAATTCAGTCACCTTTCTAGGTTACATACATAAACGTCCATGATAAGGACGAGACAAGACTCGTCTCCGCCAGCATCTAACTTAGCTATTTTCACACCGATATTAAACGGGAGTGTGATTCCGCAATATTTCAATTCATCCGAATAACCTGTCTACACAATGGCTAATCTGTAGAGGTGCGCCATCGCATAATTGTGTTTAATTGCCATTGTTGTTAGCGTCATTTTCACCTTGATAATAGCCGTCCCAATATGCCTTGGTGTGTGCTAGTGCTGATGGCAGTCCATATCGAGACAATGCTGTTATTACGATTACAAACACAAAGACAATCGATATTTTTGTGTCCATTCATACAACCATCCATCACCACGTAAATATTTGAGGCTGGGGCATTATTTATGTCTCCATTTTTAAATTAATTTTCTGTTTGATTAGCTCCCTAGCATGTGTTTTATCGCTTTTGGTTGTTTGTTACCTGTTATACAATTGTAGTAGACCATGATT
>JBAVTY010000732.1:0-1660 GCA_049696495.1 Candidatus Nitrosopolaris sp. | reverse complement strand
GTTAATCTTAAAAGCTCTCTATACCTTATTCCAGGTGTATTATTGATATGCGTTAAGAGAACATCTTTAGGGTCGTCAACCTCATTAATGCTACGAGTGGTTATTGACATAATCATCTATTCACCTTCAGGACTCCTATGCCAAACAAGGTTAGCATTACTAGAAGAATAATGTGTGAAAGCTCTATATCTACTATTGGAATTATCACAGCCTCAATATTAACAGTTGCATAGAATAGATAGAGAAACTCAACAAACGCCAATACTGCAAATCCAGCCGTCATAAAAAGCAATCTACTGCCACCATTTCTTCTATAAGCAATAATAGAAATAGCGGTAAGGAAAACAGCTATAATCACACTGGCAATGTGAACCAAAATGTGGTAAATCAAGCCCGTATGCGTGATATGCGGAATAATTACAGGGACAGTTAGTACAGCAATTAGCACTGTCGTTATGATAGCAAGCAGTTTAGAGTTGCTAACTTCTTGTCTACGTACCTTTCCTGTCTGCATATCCAAGTAAATATGATGCAACGGCATATTTATGCCAATTGGTACAAATATCGATTAAAGAAACTAGATTTAAAAAGGTTTTTGTAAAGGATAAAAGTTTACATGCACCCAATAAATTCATTATTCCATTAGACGTGATTCCTTAATAGTTGTGTTCAAAGTATAATATCTTGTACTCTTTCTTATTCGGAATGACTATAGTCTTAGGCTTGAATTTTCTAGTATTTTCAAATGATATGCCAATACGTCGTTTGCAATTCCAGTTGCGCGGTGGAGTTCTATATATTATTCCTGTAAATTTTAATAATGTAGTCTTAGACTCTTCAGTTAGGAGGATCAGATACTCTGCTTTTATGGTTTTCTAAAATAGTAATTCTATGACTAAACCGAAACTTGTATTTGCTTCCACTTCATCTATCAATAATGAGTCTTCTTAGTCAACCTTGAGCATTTCAACAGTTTTTCTAAGCTGTTGTTTTAAATGATGGACTGGAATATATGCTACGCGTTGATACTGTTAACATGAACCCTTTTCTCGCTGATACACATAATTCAGTATATTCTTGCTAGTTTTACATGCATCTGCTATATTGTAGATCCATTTACACTAATAGTAGTAAGGCTTATGGTCATCGAAAGTCAATCTTCCTCGACATCCTCGTCTTCCGATTCGTCTTGTTCCTCGTCTTCCAACTCATGAGTTTCATCCTTAATTTCTTCTCTTTCGGTTTCTTTGCTCATCTTCTTTATGTATATCACCCTCATCTAATATATTGTTACACGTATTATTATTCACACAACTACGAATAATTTCCATACAGCCTTCTTAGAAATAGAATCTCTGGATTCCTTTAGAAATAGAACAATGTATGTAAATAAGTACTGTGCACATAAGGTCATTCTGTAACCCTGTCATACGAAGGTGCGCATACAGCTCATGTTTTGACATGGTTTCAAGCCCATCCGTCAATACTGGTAAACACATGATGCTACCCAGCAAGTAAACCACGGTAAACTCGCTTTAACGCAGACTTCACTCTACGAATAGATTCCTATGATGGGCATATGTATGATCAAATGTGTGGAAACAAGGTCCTATAGTTATCTAAATCATGCCGGAGTAATCTCGACTTCCTCTTAGCCATA
>JBAVTY010000731.1:0-1543 GCA_049696495.1 Candidatus Nitrosopolaris sp. | reverse complement strand
ACCTAATATTTATAACCATTAATACCTTTTACCGATTGTTAACAGCCTTTTATGAGACCAGCGCCTAATACCTCGTACTTTATTTATAACCACCTGTTTAGTGAAATTGTTATGGTGGACCTAATCTACGGCCGTGGGATAACAGATCTTATCCGTGAAATGCCTTTTTATATCAGCATTTTCAAAAAGTATGCTTACATTAAACTATTTCATACAAAACCAACAATGTATGGATCAGTAGACATAATCAATGTATGCAATCTTCACTGTACTCATTGTTATTGGTGGTTAAATAGAAAGAATGATAGTAATGACCTAAATGCAGAGCAATGGCGAAAGATAATTAACAATACTTTCAAAAAGCAGCATATTTTTGTGGTAACCCTGGTAGGAGGCGAACCAACTCTTCGCCCGGATATTATCCAAGTATTCTGTGAAGAGATGCCGAAACGAGTTTGTGTTGTTACTAATGGCACATATCCACTAAAGAGGTTCGAAGATCTATATTTTTATTGGATCTCTATGGATGGAACTGAAAAAGTCCACGATAAAATCCGTGGAGAGGGTTCGTATTCAAAGACTAAGCAAAACATATTAGACTATATTGCAGGTCCTAATCGTCATAGCAAACCAGCATGGAAAGATATCTGGGTTACAATGACCATTAATTCTCTGAATTATGATAGTGTTGAAGATTTAACAGAAGAATGGATAGGAAAGGTAAACAAGATAGGATTTCAATTTCATACTCCATTTGTTAAGGGCGATCCTTTGTGGATGCCATTTGGAGATAAACGCACCAACTTAGTTGAAAGGCTTATCACATTGAAAAAGAAATATCCTAACTTTGTGGTTAATGGTGTTAAGCAATTATCATTGATGAAAGGTAATTGGGGTGGCATTGGCACTACTCCTGTACAGTGTCCCTCTTGGGCCATACTTTCGTTGGATCACATGGGAAGAGTGAAGCAGCCATGTTGTATAGGCAGCGCAGACAGCAATTCATTAAAGCCTATATGTGAACAGTGTGGTCTTGGTTGTTATTCCGTGCTCGTGGCTCAGGGTATTAAAGGAGGAAATTGATGAAACTTGTGTATATATATTGAACGCTAAGAACAACCAAACCGAAGCGATCCGAGACTAGTCTTCTGAGTTTGTACTCACAAGTATGTAAAATAAAGAAAAAAATCGTTACTGTTTAGAAGCGTTTTTCTAGTTGAGTGCACAAAAGTAGATGTTTTTTTTCTTGGTTTAGTATAGACCTTCCTCTCGCCTGAAACTGTTTATTCTTGATTCCTCTTGTCATTGCATTTAATACTTCATAATGGGTTACTTCACCACCTTCTGCAAGACACAGGAATTCTATTGCTTCCTGAGAATCTGGATTGTCTCCAAAATATATTTCCATCATTTTTGTTGCCTTTTCTTCAGTCTCCTGTGCTACCTCTTGAATCTTTGACGAATCTATTCCATCTGATTGAGATAGTTTTGTAACTAAATTTTCCATCTGTGTTTGATGATTATTTGCTTCCTTTCTCATTCC
>JBAVTY010000730.1:0-27452 GCA_049696495.1 Candidatus Nitrosopolaris sp. | reverse complement strand
TTTAATGCTAAAAAAGGACCTTCGTATGAATCGACCGCAAATCCATTCTCACCTAAAACCTTCTCTAGCGCCAAACAAACATCTGATTCATCATCCACTACCAAAATCCTTTTACCGATCTCCCGTTTGACAGTCGTTCGGTTATCTTTTATTACCACATTTCTTTATCTCTAGTTACTTATACTTGACGCTAATATGTAAATATTTAAAAAATATCCTGCTATAGGGAAAATTACAGATAAAAAGACACCTGAATTATTGAAGCAATCAGTTTCTTCTACTACATCTCTTCTTCGCCAGCTCCATCATGGGTGCTTACGTCCTTATATTCTTCTTGGCCTTCTGTTGTCGATCCAGAAGCAGTATCCTCTCCAGAATGCTCGCTTTTTTTCTGTGATGTTGTGTATGAATTTGCAGCAATTTCTGCTGTCGCATATCCTCTTCCAACTTTCGTTATCCTAATCTTTACACTGTCACCTACTTTTGTACCTGCAATGAAGATAACCAGCCCTTCTACTTTCGCTACACCTGCATCTCCTCTTTTGCTCATTGATTCAATCTTCACATCAAACTCTTCACCTACCTTTACTGGGGTTGGTCTGAATGGTCTAGCCCCTCCATACCCTCCGCGTCCTCTGCCACCGTAATCTGCACCATATCCTCTTCCCCCACCGTAGCCTCCACCGCCGCTGCTTCCGTAGCTACCACGTTGTTCACTAGTATGTGAGTCTCTGTCTTCCAAGTTGTCTCAGTGAGATACTATAAATGCACTTAGTATTTCAACTTTAGCGTTAAAATCAGTATATGAGCAATTTCAATGGTATCGTGGGATTATCTGCCGAAACATTCTTTAAATGGGCTCTCTGAATGCTATAATATAGTAGTGCTGCATTAATTTCCAAAAATATATAGTGATTAAAATCAAATGCAACGTAAACAGCCGCACCATGAATTTACAAGCCACAATATAATGGCCGCTATACTCCAAAATCTACCAAGCGAGGCTGAACTTACAAAAATCGAGTACGAGGGACCACGTATAGCTCTATATTCGAAGAATCCTGGCTATTTGCTGAGAAATGCTCAAGTAGTTTCGAATATGGTGAACACTATAAAAAAAAGGATAGTGATTCGTATCGACGAATCCTTGCGAAGACCTGAAGATGAGGTGATGGCACTTTTAGGGAAGACAATCAGTGAAGAGATTGGTGTAGCCAATATCTTATTTGACTCAGCTCTGGGCGAAGCCGTGATATTCGCAAATAGACCTTCCTTAATATCTAAAGCTGATGATGATCTTGTTAATGTCGAGCTAGCGCAAAAAACAGGCTGGAAGGTAGAAATCAGAAGGACGCCTCATACAATCTCAACAATTGAGGATATTAATAGGATTCTGCAAGACACGGTGACTCAACGAGTTCGTTTCTACAAAGAAGTAGGCGAGAAAATCTTCAGGGTAAAACTGGATGAAATAGTAGAAGCTAGTTTAATCACCTTAGGAGGATTTGACGAGGTTGGTCGGTCTTCAATCCTTCTATCGACCCATGAAAGCAAGATTTTGCTTGACTGCGGCATAAATGCTTCCAGCAATGATTCAACAAGAAGTTTTCCAAGATTTGACATAACAGGTTTTGACTTGAATGAGCTTGACGCGATTGTCTTAAGTCATGCACACCTTGATCATACTGGCTTCTTGCCTGCATTATTCAAATTCGGATTTACCGGGCCGGTGTACTGTTCGGAACCTACCCTGCCTCTAATGTATTTGCTACAGAAAGAATACTTGAAAAATATGGGTTCGGCCGCCCTATATTCGTTAAGAGATATCGAACAAGTGATAGTGCATTCCATTCCTCTTTCCTTCGGAATCGTTACAGATATTTCTCCTGATGTAAAACTGATGTTGAGCAACGCCGGTCACATCTTAGGTTCCGCTTTAATTCATTTACACATTGGAAATGGAGATCACAACCTTCTATATACAGGCGATTTAAAATTTGGTATGACGTATTCACTAGAAAATGCTGTATGGAACTTTCCCAGGGTCGAAACAATAATTATCGAGAGCACATACGGGGAAAAAGGAGACATATTTCCACGTCGTGAAGAGTCAAATGAATGTCTTATAAATAGTATCAACAATACCATTTCAGGAGGAGGCAAGGTATTGCTTCCTGTGCCCTCTGTAGGTTTAGCTCAAGAACTTATGTTGATTATTGGTATGCATATGAAGGCAGGTAAAATCGACAAAACAAAGATGCTGATAGAAAAGATCATTTCAGAGACCAGCTCTATATACGAAGTTTTTCCAGAATATCTTTCCAGAGAAATGAATCATAGAATATTGAATGCAGAAGATGCACCTTTTCGTGGAGAGGAATTTAATTTTGTCGAATCCGCAAGGCTTGATAACGGACAGGCTATAATCTTATCCCCTTCTTCAATGCTAATTGGTGGACCATCGGTAGAATATCTCAGACAGATCTCAGAAGATCCACAGAATAAATTAATTTTAACATCATATCAAGCCGCTGGTACACCGGGTCGGTATATACAGGAAGGAGGACGACAAATTTCAGTATGTGGCCAGACTATCACAATTAACTGCCAGGTGCACAAAGTCGAAGGATTTAGCAATCATAGCGATTATAATCAGTTAGTTGCTTACATTAATAGACTTAAATCCAAGCTCCGGAGGATCTTGGTCAATCATGGTGAGCGAACAAGTGTACAGAATCTAGCAAGCTCCTTGAACAGGATGTTCAAGATACCCACTCAACATCCAATGGTCCAAGAAGCAACCAAGTTAATGTGAGGTTTAGATAAGGCTGAAAATTGAAATCTAAAGGGTAAAAAGTTCGACCTGTAACTTATTTCAAATCGTAAGTTCCACGCCATATTCTGACGCTTGGAGGAGTTATAACTACACGTTCTTCTCCCAATCTAGCAATATCGCCGCCAACTGACTGTACATATTTGTAGAGATCTTCTATAGCACTTCGCAATTCAGCCACGTCTTTCTGCGCTAAAGGGGTAACTCGCAAAATGAGAATCATATGCTTCTTTGCATCATCCTTGATACTGGGAATATCGTTCATATCCCTGAGCGTTATTGCTTTTAAATAGATGGGGGTATTTTGAGTCTGCATTCTAACTACTCTTGTTTTCAGAAGACACTCGACACGATCGACAAATAGTCGTGGTGGTCAAAAGTGATTTACTGAGTGGTTGATTTAGATTCGTAAACTTTCAAGCTCTTCGTTACACATCGGAATTGTCGAAATCACACTTACTTGACCGCGGTACGTGACTTTTACATTTGTCTCGCGTCCACGTGGAGAATCGGAATAACGCAAACCTATTCGGGAAGATTTTTCCACCAACGAGTATTCATAATTCTTACTTCGCAGAATACACGTTGGCCCTGGAAATTCCTGTGCCTCGATTACAATATCGTCTTTAACTGCCAAAGAGCCCATTATGTAGTTCTCGTTCTGATTCCTGCCAACGATTAGCTTCGCCGCATTTGATAGTCTGAAGTGTCTACCAACTTTTAATAATTCTATATCATTGATAGTGGGAACCTTATCTGGATCATCTAAATGTTTCATCAAATCTCTAATTCTCATTGAAAACTGAGGATCTGTTAGCAGGCATCCACCTGCTGCATTTGGAGGATCCTCAATGCCAAACTTTCTGGCCAAAGCTAGTTGACTTTTCCGGGATCTACCCACGATGTTACAAAGGTTTGCTCGTTTGACCGAGCCGTCATTCTCTATTTCAGTCATGGGTAAAGATTTAGCGGAGAGTGGTCTCAACACCTTGCCTTGAGTACCTGTCTCTTTCTCAATTATATTCAGAGCCCGATGGTTCTGGCTCATAGGTCTTTGAAAGAGCACTTCCCCTGTAACAATGAAATCTGCATCTATTTTCTTCATATGATCCTTGGCGGCATTATACATCATGCTTCTGCAATCAATGCAGGGATTCATTCCAGAGCCAAACCCATATTTTGGTCGCTTAAGCATTCTCAGATACTCTTCACCAAAATAAATCGTCTTTAGCGGGATTTGGAGATCGCTAGCAATTTCCTTTACCCGATGACCACATCCTTTACCACAATCAAAATCGCAAAATGGAGTTTTAATCGCGACAGCTTCGATTTCAACGCCTTGTTCTAACATTATTCTGACTGCTAAGCTGCTATCTAGACCGCCAGATAAAAGAGCTACCGCTTTGAGTTTTTTTCTTTGTTCTGCTGCGTCGGGAGAATCTTCATCCATATTGGACATTTGTCACTCAGGGAGAGGCAGTATGACAGATATTTAACCTTAGCAGTAGCAATGACTCACAAACCACCTTCCGTTCAGATAAATCCAACAAAGCTTTGTAAGAGGTTAATACAATGTGCGATATCGACAGGCAATCAAAGCGAAGACATGCATCGGAGTCGATGAGGATGGCTGGTTTATTGTAGGTGGCGAACAATTAGATCGTCTCTATTCGAAACACTGTTTCTTCCCTGCCTGAAACGACTCCTTCTTCTAGGTTAAGCGCAGTCACCCTAGGCAATATATAGCTTTGAAGAACGACATGATAGATAATGGATCCGTTCGATAAAGCAATCCTTGGGTCATTATACCTATGTAATTTGGACTCGCATGTTGCGGCTCTAGACCTGTTCAGATCTCGCTTGCCTTTGCCACGAGAGATCTATAACGAAAAGATCCAAAAACTCGTAGACTTTGGGTTTATCGAAAGAGATGACAAATCGAAGTTAACTTTCCTAGGTAGAGACGCATTAAAGGTAGTCTTAGTTGGCGGAGTATTTGACTTAATACATCCGGGGCACATACATACACTAAAAGCGGCTAAAGCTCAAGGTGATATTCTGATCGTTGTCATTGCAAGAATATCCACCGCGGTAATTATAAAGAAAGATCGAAAGATCTATCATGACGAAAAGCAGCGCGCGGAACTTGTATCTTCGTTACGTTTTGTGGATCTAGCTGTTTTAGGTCAGCATGGGACGCTCTATGATACCGTGGAACATATCAAGCCAGACATCATCGCTCTAGGTTACGACCAAGCTCACAGCGAAAAAGATATCGCAGAGAATTGCCGGAAAAGAAACTTAGTCGTAAGGGTTGTAAGGCTTAACACGCCAGTACCGCGTACAAAAAGCTCTCAGATAAAAGACAATCTTGGTGAATATTTCTATAGGATTTAGGAAAACTCTGCGATTTTCTCTTAACGCCACCCCAGTGTCGAAGGAAGCTAAAATGTCAACCATGTGTGGAAGCAGCACAACTAGGGATTCTGAACTAACATTTTTATCTTGATTTTATCTCCATTATGAATCCCGACCGTGTCCTTTATTGAGACAGGTGCTACAATTTCGAGCATACTTTCATCATAATGAGTTCGTTCCAATACTAAGACGGCCGCATTCCTAATTACCCCGTCGTTGATATGAGCAATATAGCATTTCGCCCAACCGTATGTTCTTTTTTTGTCACTGAATCCATCAATAAAAATGGAAGGATACTTGCCGATTTCACGTCGGGCGTCCCTGAAGATTTTGTCAACAAGTTTTACGTTTAATGTACCAGGATATGGCTCGTACCCTAGTTTTTCATAGAACT
The DNA here is from genome assembly GCA_049696495.1 of Candidatus Nitrosopolaris sp. Taxonomy (GTDB): domain Archaea; phylum Thermoproteota; class Nitrososphaeria; order Nitrososphaerales; family Nitrososphaeraceae; genus Nitrosopolaris. The sequence goes on along the minus strand of JBAVTY010000730.1, from coordinate 21,807 downwards.
GTTTACGATATCCTTCTAAGGACATATAATAAGCACCTTCACCCATGCCAGAAACCACTCTCCCTTCGAAGCTAACCGTGGTCTGTGTGCGAGTGGTTTCAATAGCCGTCTTCAAATTTGAAAACAATTTTTCGATCGCTGAATACCCTTTATCTGTTATTTTTACTCTAAATTTCTGACCCCTTCTGACCCTGTCTATATATCCTGCAGCATCTAGATCCTGCAGGTGTTTAGAAGCTGCTTGTTGTGACTTCGTTATATTCTTGCCTAGATCCGTTGTGGTCAATTCGACAAAGCTGTACTTCGCACCTAACAGGAGTAGCTCAGTCATAGTGAGGATGTGCTGTACCTTGATTTCTGACATCCTATCTAGTTATTGATACCCATGTCGCCAAAAGTTCTAACCTGAACATCAGTAGATTTTTTCAATTCGCCCGTTCTGTGGCCGACAATATATTCTATTCCGACTTTATCAGCGGCATCCACCAATCGCTGTGTGACAATGCCGTCTAATACCAGCATCTTTGCCCCTTCTGTCCTATCTAACTTTTTCACCACATCCGAAACAGGAACTTTAAGTAATATTTTCATGGAACCATCCAAAACTATGGCTTCTAGCGTTTCGTTGATTTGTGGATAGACCTCCTTAACGGCCGACAGAATCTCTGCATTATCTTCTAGGGGAGTTGTGCCTGGATCGCCAGAACTACCATGCATTTCTCCTTCTTCTTCCATGCTGTGTTCTTGTCTATCCCTCTTAGTATTATGTCTCCTTTCAGGATGTTGCAGCTGGCGCACCGTCGCACGTACCTCCTGCCCGTTGGCACCAGCAAATTGCATACCTTCTTTCAAGATCTCAGCGATCTCTAGTGGGGTGCATTCCTCAACTTCTCTCCCTGCTGGGGCCCTCAGCACTTTGTCTATATTTACTACACCATGTAATTCCTTAAGAATTAAGTCTCCCGCTCGATCCCCGTCAAGAAAGGCGATTACTTTTTTACCTTGAGTGAGCTTGATGACGGTTTCATCGATTTTAGCCCCCTCGATCGCAATAGCATTGTCAAAGCCAGCACGTAACAAATTGATTACATCTGCACGCCCTTCTACTAGAATAATCCAGTCAGAATCAAATACACCAGTTCCGCAAGCGAGTTGAGCCTTTCCAAAGGTCGTAAGTTTGCCGGGTTTGCTAGCGTCATAAACATCCTTAAGCATTTCCTCTCCTTCGCTGATGGTCTTTGTAGCCCACTCTTGCACGATCTTTTTCGCCCTATCTACAATAACTTTTTTCTTTATTGCGCGTATATCATCTATGCCACTTAATGCAAATTTCGCTTGGAATGGCCCAACCTTGTCAATGCTTTCAATAGCTGCGGCTATTAGTGCAGCGGTTGAAATATCGGTGCTCATGGGAATTATAGCATCGCCCTTTGCCATATTTGACTTCGTGTCCACATTAACCTCGATCCTTCCAACCTTTGAGACCTTTTGCAATTCGTTCAAATTCATTTCTGGTCCAAGAAGACCTTCGGTTTGTCCAAAAATCGCTCCGATTATATCTGCTTTTTCAACCAGTCCGTCAACCTCAAATTTTAGTTTAACGTGATACTTCACAATACCCGTGCTCGGCAATTTCATAACCTCATATTTATTATTAAGTAAATTTAGGGGGAGTAGGCTTGAATATAAGTGCTTTGACCACGCCAATTGGTATTGGTTGTGGAATTCAAAATTTCGCTCTCGGGGTTAGTTATATGTTCATATATAGAAATACAGATCTTTTCGATTGCCAGTAATTCCGGACAAATGCGGTGCGTATGTCACAAGATCTTCGACATGTCTAATTTTTCCGTTACATATCCTTGCAAGTGCACTTTTGTAGAATAAGCTCGCATTATTGCCGTTGAACTGCAAATGTTTCAGAAGTTTGCTTGTTAAATGCTTTCCTGTTCTATCCATATCGAACAACAAAATTATTCTTTTTCCAATTGTACAGTGATCCACAAAGTCTGCGACGCCTTTAAAGCGACTGAATATGGTCAGATCTCCATTAAATCCAACACTCATGAGAGCTTTTGCGTCTCTTTTTCCCTCTACCACTATGACCGATCCATTTTCAGATTCTTCGTTAAGCATACTGATAAACGAACGCAAGCGGCAAACAGTGGTATCATCTATAACCTTGTACCGCATAAGACAATTGTCATTAACAACGAAAACATTTAACAATTTTTCCCTCTATTCCTTCGAATGGAGAAGTTGCAAAAATATTTTATCTTGATTCGTGGACCTAACCTGGGCACAGAAAGGTCATGTCTGTTCAAGATAATCGAGAATCACGAAAGAATGGTTTCGAAAGTCGTGAAGTGATTTTGATTCCGAATTAATCTACAAGCTATATTGAAACATTTGCCTTAATGAGCAGGACTTCCCGTTTCCATTCCTTAATTATTAACTTTCTGAGACAGTGCTGCGAAATAACTCGCGCAGATCCAGAGGCTCGAACCATGGCTTGATGGGAGATGAAATGGTAAGGGTCTTGAGACTTCCTGCACTATGGATTAAGTCAAACATGCTTATGAACATGCCTCTGGATTGCTATGTATGAAGTTAATATTGTTGTTGTAAAACTGCTCTATCCAAAAAGCGAGTTCATATAGAGATAAATGTTATCCAAAACGAGGTGCTGCGAAAACATTCGGTTACAGAGGCATTGGCTGGGTCTAAGAAGGAAGTTGTATTTATCTAGATAATGCTATGGAATTTCTGGCTGACGAACTAAAGACCTTCTCTTTGAGGTACGTGACACCAACTGGATAGCATTGTTGCAAATCTAATGTACTTTCAAATACAATATAAAAAATAGCCGCACCAAAAACTCCTCATCATTCCATTTTTCTTCGTAGTATGATAAAATCATACGATTTTAAATGGGAACAATATGGATATGTGTTTTTGTCCAAATATTGATTACGACTTTCAGATGGCGTGTAATTACAGGTTGGATGTGTATTTATCACTACAACCATGGATCGACGCCTTTCTTTAAACGCGTCGCATCAATGAGGCCTTCTGCATACCCTATGCTCAGAACAGCCAATTCAGGTTTTCCCTGCCGGAGGAATCTTTCAGCGTCATCAATATAACATTCTGCATTGTCTAGAACTTCAAAATCGGCCCTGTCACCGGATTTCGCATTATCCTTTCTTGAATTATGTTTAATGTTAGATAGTGCCTGTCTAGCTTTGGGAGCATAACGTGCAATCATGTTAGCTGAAAGGTTCTGCATATTTGCAGTGTTATCCAGCGGTTCATCAAGATTCTGTGTAAGTGTCATCAGGGCCTCGACTTCTGTAAAATGCAAAGCTCCTGTGATGATTATGGAATGAGGGCCTTGTCCAAAATTGATACCATTAAGTGACCCAATCCTGCCAGATATGATTTTCTGGTCAGGCATACCGATTCTGGACGCTACAATTGCAAATGTATCTTTGAAGAAAACCTTGTATCTGAAGTCTTTTTCTGTTTGCAACAGAGCTTTAAAGGCCGAATTTGGATTAAGAAAGAAGGGTTTTCTATGTTCATTATTGTATTCAGTCAATATGAGCGTATGATTTCCTGCGAGTAAATTCTCGAAAATTGTATTGTAGACGCTGACAGTAGATTGCGATTCAGACATAATGGTAATTATCCTTCCAAACTTGTAGAGATGGAGACCAGCCTCGCCGATTAGTGATGTAATACCAGACGCCGCGTGTATTACATCTACCTTGATGGAATTTTTGACAGCCCTCACATAGAGTTCAATCAAGGTAGTGGCGATGAACGGATCACCATATGTTAACAGAGCTAAATCACCTGTCCGCGCCTGTTCGAGAATATCCCGTCCATCTTCAACGAACCATCTCTCTGCAGCAAGTATATTCATTTTAAAATCAGTTAGGGACCTCAATCCATTTAACTCGTCGTCCGATACGAAAGCTGAAAATCTCTCCAAGTATATTGCATCACATTTCATCAAAATTTCTAGTACATGAATACTAATACTTTTGTAGCCGTTAATCCCTAAACCGATAAATCGAAGCATATTGAGAAATTGTCTCCTTGTATTCTATATTTTATTCTTAGTGACGTTCTTGCCATTGTTGTGAAGTCGTGATAAGTGAAACAGTGCTCTGCTGAATACATCAATGCTAGAGACATATTCCGTTGTTCCCACATGCTCATTTACTGTGTGCGAGGTATGGGGCTCACCGGGTCCATACGTAACGACTGGGATATTGAACGCATTTCCCAATACGTTCATGTCGCCAGTCCCTGTTTTTCGCACGAGGACGGCATGACTCTTGCAGACATCTAGGATAGAGAGAGAAAGTGCTCTAACAAGGGGCGAAGAATGGTTTGCCTCAAATGGTTCTGTTTTGTCTTCTATTCTATATGTCGCCTTGATTGATTTATGAGCAGCAATTCTCTCAATGATCCCTTTCAGTTGCTCGAGCACATTGTCGCAACTACTGGTCGTGGGGATGCGCATGTCAACAGTTATTTTGCATTTTTGAGGCGTGACATTGTGGCTGGATCCCCCAGCAATTTCCGTAATACTGCAACTTATTGAATTTGCTCTGCCTCTGTTGTCATCATTTCCAGCCAGAGACTTTATTGCATCCCAAAAGCCATAAATCTCTTCGATCGAATTTTTGGCTAACCACGGAGCGCTTGCATGAGTGCTGTTGCCGACATCACAGGCAAGTCTAATCGAAAGTCTACCTTTGTATCCTACAGTGATCTTTTCTATTCCACTTGGTTCTCCGAAAATTGCGTAGTCCAATGGAAGTTTACTCTTTACAAGATGTTTGACTCCTGTCGCATTTCCTTCTTCGTCAACGACTGCGGCGAAGATGATAGTGCCTCTTTGTTTTCGAAATTCAGAAGCAGCTAATAACATTGCGATTAGTGCGGCCTTTGCGTCAGATGCCCCTCGACCATAAATATAACCATCTTCTATCTTCACGGGGATTTCTCCTGGAACAGTATCCATGTGGCCGCAGAGCATTATTTTGGGATCGCCTGTTCCTTTGATGGCGATAAGGTTCCCCACACTGTCGATATGGGCCTGCTCGAAACCCAGTTCATTAACACAGGCCTCCTTGAGCATACTCGCCAACGAAGCTTCTGATCTAGAAGGTGTGTATAATTGCAGAGTACGCAACAAGAACTCGATAGCATAGTTAGGGGAAACCAATTTGATTTATTTTCCGAGGTTACATAAGTAGTCGATCATTAATCCCGGTACATCAACACCAGTTACTTTAACGGTATTTTTAAACTCTGTTGTGTTGTTTACTTCGTGAACCATCAATCCTTCTTCTTCACTTTCCATTAAATCAACGCCAACGATCTCGCCACCCATCGACTTTGCAGCCTTTACGCATATATTCTCTAACTGATTTGAAACTGGACATTGTTGCGCACGGCCGCCAAGTGCCATGTTCGTCTTCCAATCTCCTTCACTAGAATATCGATAAATAGCCGCTACGACAGCATCACCTACTACGATAGCTCTAATGTCTCTTGGGGGGCGCTTTACGAACTCCTCTAGGTAATAAATATGATAAATAGGGAACATGTGCATCCTATCTTCTATTACTGCCTTGGCAGCATCTCTGTCACGCAACAGAGCTACTAGGCGACCCCAACTTCCGATCGTAGGCTTGATGACTGCCGGATATCCAAAATTGTCAAGTGCTGCAAGGGCTGATTCTTCGGAGAAAGCGGAGAATGTTTTAGGTGTTTTTACACCTGCATTCATGAGCTTCATATGGGCAAATAGTTTATTACCGCAAGTAGCAGCTGCCTGTAATGGGTTTACCACACATGCTCCTAGACCTTCCAGTGCAGCAGTTGAATGAAGACTCCTAAAATAGCTCACGCAGCGTTGAACAATGATTTTATTCTTATAACGAGAATTCGTTTCATTGAGATCGATAAATAGAGCTCTGCAATCAACATTGTCTACTTGGATTCCTCTCTTCTTTGCTGCCTCGTATAAGGCCTTTTCTTCCCATCTGATATTATCGTAAAGGATAGTAAGAGAAGAGATTGGTTTTGTCTCTGATTTCACTCGCCCCAGTCCTCGCCTACATCTTGGGCTGGTTTTATATCAAATTTATCTCCATTTTTTAATAACTCATAACTTGCACCGCAGTCGGGGCAGGTTATGATTTCACCTTCTATCGAGTCCAAAGGCGTTTTGATTTCTGCATCACATTCAGGACATTTAAGCATGGCACTATTACTTCCTAAGCCTTTACTTAATTTATATTGGGAGCAGCATCATTAAGTATCTTTCTCTCGAGTCGCTCGTCTAGATACAACTCCAGGACGTCGCCCATGCGAAGTTCCTTTAATCCATGGGCTAGAGTCTCAGCTTCTCGACTGCTGGTTTCTAGACCTAGCATCGATAACAAGTACGCTGCACCATTCTTACCGGCAAGTTCACCAAATACAATCTTGCGTCTATTCCCTACAATTTTGGGTTCCAGAATTTCATACGCTGATGGATTTCTCAGAATTGCTGCAAGATGTGTACCTGCCTTGTGTTTGTACGCGCTGTCACCAACAACTGGTTTCGATGCAGGAACTATCAAACCAGTATACTGAGAGATTGTTTTTGAAAGATCTTTTAGCATATGTAAACGCAAGTCGTTGTTCGATTTGTAAATCAACGTCAGAGCAACGGCGGTTTCAGCTAGTGTGGGAATACCTGTTCGCTCTCCTAAACCCTCTATTGTGGTGTGAATCTGATCCGCTCCTGCGTCACATCCTGCCAAAGCATTAGCTAGCGCTAAACCTATGTCGTTATGACAATGCACATCTAAAGAGCTTTTTGACAGATCGATATTTTCGCGCACCATCTTTACAAGATTGTGCATTCCGGCTGGTCTCAAGATGCCCACAGTATCGGGAATACTAATTCGTTCTATACCCAGACGATTAACTTCCCGGCACATATCTATTAAGAAATTTGGATCAGTTCTGCTCGCATCTTCCATTGTGAATCTAGCTTTCAAACCATGAGACTTAATATAGTCAACTACTTCCAGCGCTCTAATCTTGGCCTCTTCTCGGGTAATCTTTAATTTTGCGGAGAGATGAATATCAGAAATTCCGATGTAAGTTGCCACCCACGTCGCGCCACAGCTGATAGCTACATCAACGTCAGACTTGATGGCCCTCACATGAGCCACAATGTCTGCTCTTAGTCCTTGTCTTATTATAGTTTTAGTGGCCTCTGCGTGATCGGACGAAACAACTGGGCTGATCTCTATTTGATCAACCCCAAAAGAATCTAACATCCATGCTATCTGAATCCTCTGTTTAACGGTGAATGATATTCCGGGATGCTGCTCTCCCTCTCTCAACGTAGAATCCAGAATTCTTATTTTTTTATTTGCACTACCTGAATCATTATAAACGTGTGCATAGTAGTTCGGATCTTCCGAATTTAGGGACATCAGTAACTGGATCCAGCTGATTTTGCAGATGATATAAATGTTATCGCAACGATGTTAATAGATTTCAACAATATTTAGAGCGGTTTTCGACATTTCTATGCGCTTCAGTCTGAATACCAGAGGAAATAATTCTAAAATCGACTAAAAAATGCAAGATTTATCGCAACGTTTTGAGTACAATCACGGTGTTCGTGTCAGAGACCCCTGCAGTTTTTCTGACATCATCTATATATTTATTAATTTCTCCAATAGTGGGAGCGGTAAGAATCACAGCAATGTCATATTGTCCTGTAATTTCATAGATCACCTGTACTCCACCGAGTTTCTTTAGGTCTGAAGAAACGGAGGAAGTGTCAGAAGAGGAACTAACCGATACCAGCGTTATTGCGCTCGTCTTTTCGCTTGCACCCAATTCGATCGTAAATTGAGCAATAACTCCATTATTTACCATATTTTTTACGCGCCTTCTGACTGCAGATTCAGATAACCCAATCTCGCCAGCGATTTCAACGAAGGGCCGCCGCGAATCTGCTTGCAAAATCTTTAGTATCTTATCATCCAACGGGTCTAGGTCAAAGGACATGTCGTCTTTTCTCCTCTTCTGAAAGAACCAAATCAATTATATGGATGGCACGTGAAATGGTTTTTTCGTCCATTACAAGTGGTGGAAGTAGCCTGATTATGTTCTTTCCCGAGTATAACATCAATAAACCTTTTTGCATCGCATCAAGCAAAATATCCTTAACATCAAACCGCAACTCCACCGCAAGCATCATACCAAGACCTCTGATTTCCCTAATGATCCGATGTCTCTCCTTTAACATTTGCAGGCTCTCTTTAAAATATCTCCCTGTCTTCTCAGCATTTTCAACCAATTTATCTTCGGTCAATGCCTCCAAGGTAGCGTATCCCGCTGCACACGCAAGTGGATTTCCAGAAAAGGTGGACGAGTGTTCTCCCGTTTTTATACATTCGATAATTTCAGTCCTTGCTATTGTTAATCCCATTGGCACACCGCCTGCAACGCCCTTCGCGAGACACATTATGTCTGGAACAGTATTCCAGTGTTGGCATGCCCACATCTTACCTGTTCTACCAAGCCCACTTTGAATCTCGTCGAAAACCAAGACTAATTTGTGTTGATTACATATTTCGCGGATACTTTGGATGACATTGTCAGGAGGAACGATGATTCCAGTTTCTCCTTGAATCGGTTCCAAAATGACAGTTCCGATAGTTTCATCGATCGCATCCTCCACTTTGGAAGGATCAGCGTATGGAACGAATTTAACACCCTGTAAGAGAGGTTGAAATGATTTGCGATATTTTTCATTGTGGGTGACAGAAAGGGCTCCAAAGGTCTTTCCATGGTACGCGCCATTCATGGCGATCACTCCAGCCTTGCCTGTGAACTTACGAGAGAACTTGAGCGCTGCTTCTACTGCTTCGGCACCACTATTACTGAAAAAAGTCTTATCTAGCCCAGGAGGAGTTATGGTCGCTAGTTTGTGCAGGAACTTCAGCCTTGTATCGTTATAAAGTGACATATGGCATACTATTAGTTTCTCCAATTGGGTTCTAATAGCCTGCACAACCCTGTCGTTACAGTGCCCCACAATAGCGACACCATATCCTCCCATGCAGTCAATATATTCTCTATCAGAAGTATCCCAAACTTTTGCACCTTTTCCTCGTGCAATGTTAACTGGGAATCTTTGGTAAATATGGCCTAAATATTGATCTTCGCCATTCATTTCTGAGTGATCACTGTACAATTATCATGCGCTATTGCCTTTGAGAAAGGCTTTTCTGTCTGACCTGAGGCGATAACAGCTTCATTCACTCCCATTTGCAAAGCCTCAATAGCAGCTAGGACTTTTTTTTCCATACCAAATCCTATCCGTGGAAGCACCTCTTTAGCCTGCTCTACCGTCATGTGTGTTATCAAGCTATCGTTTAGTGAAAGGCCGTTGACATTTGTTATAAATATGACTTTGCTAGCTTTTAGAGCCCCTGCTACATACGCCGCTGCGCGGTCTCCGTCAACATTCAGAAAATCATACTCCTCACTCAGGGCAACCGGTGATATAACCGGGACGTATTCTTTTTCCAGTAATACAGTTATTAAGGAGGGGTCGACAGAACTTATTTTCCCTGTATATCCTCCATCAATCACCATTTTCCTGCCTCTGTCGTTTATTATTACCAGCTTCTTCTTACGGTCTGCCTTCAAGACTCCACCGTCAATTCCTGTTATACCAGCTGCATTTATGCCATGGCGCAGCAGCATTCTAACTATTGATTTGTTAAGTTTACCTGCCATAACCATAGTATAGATTTCTACAGTCTCCTTGTCAGTGTATCTACTTCTTACGCCGCCGGGCGAGACAACAAATCCCTGTGACTTTCCGAGCTTGTTAGCTGTGATAGTGACTTCCTTTCCCCCGCCATGAACGATTACTATTTTACTGATCTCGGATATCTTTTTTAGATCAGCCATTGTGGTCTGATGGAGTCCATCAACGACACTCCCGCCGATCTTGACTACAATCATACTGGTGTCAAAGGAGTATATTTTAGACCATCGGTCTCATCAAACCCTTGCATCACATTCATATTCTGTATCGCAGACCCAGCTGCTCCTTTCATTAAGTTATCAGATGCCGAAAGAGCCACAACCCTTTGATTATCGTCGTCAATATCAAATCCTAGATCGCAGAAATTCGATCCCACAACGAATTTTGGATCGGGAAATTTGTATAGACCCTTCTTGTCTCTGATCAACCTAATAAACGGCTCATTCTTGTATGAATTTCGATACATTTTCCAGAGATCTAATTCGGAAACTCCTTTCGTTAGGAACAAATGGTTGGTAGCAAGAATTCCACGAACTAGGTTTACTGCATGAGGGCTCATACTCACCTTGATATCCTTCTTAGCAATTAATCCTAATTCCTGTTCGATTTCGCCGGTATGTCTATGTTTAGCCGGCTTGTATGGTCGTATTACACCGTACCGCATTGCGTGATGTGTTCCCGAATTTGCCTTAGCACCAGCACCTGATGAGCCTATCTTGCTATCAACTATGATGTGTTCAGTATCAATAATGTTATTTTCTAGGAGAGGCTTTATAGCGAGCAAAGATGTCACCGCCATACACCCAGGACATGAAACCAGCTGTGCCCGGATAATATCGGGCCTATGAAATTCAGGAACTCCATAGACAGATTTTGCCAATAGCTCTGGGAAAGGATGTTCCCAGCCATACCATTTGATATAATCCTTAGGATTCTTTAAACGGAAGTCTGCAGAAAGATCGATAATTTTCATACCCCTTTCATATAACTCTTTGACGATCTCGTTTGATTTGCCGTGAGGAACAGATGTAAAAACCATATCGCAAGAGTTTGTCAGTTTTTCTGTATCCAGAGGCGAAAAGGTAAGATTAATGAAACCCTTTAAACTCGGATGAACGCGATGCACATATTCCCCGGCTCTTTGTCTGGAAGTGACCATACAGATCTCAACTCTAGGATGTGACACTAGCAGGCGCAACAATTCTCCACCGACATATCCGGAGGCGCCAACAACACCCACTTTCATTTTCGAGAGATCTCCTGTTTTCTATGGCGGCCTGATCTTAAGAATTTTGTCGAATAAATAAAGTCCACCTATTTGAACAGGTTCTTAATATTTAATTTATATTTTTTGGTCACAAGTGTTCATTCTAGGCCAAAAATGACCAATATTGGTCTAGTTCTTAACAACTGTTACACTATAGTCTATTATGGCACTTGCAATGTCGGCAGTTGAAACGTTAGACGCGCCACGAAATTCTACTGTATTGTTAATTTCGTGAACTAACAGACCTCTTTGTTCATCTTCCATTAAATCAACGCCTAGCACTCCTCCTCCTACAGCCCTAGCAGCTCGTAATGCAATCTCTTCAAGTTCGTTTGTTATGGGCGCGTTCTCGGCCTTCCCTCCTCTCGCTACATTTGTTCTCCATTCATTCTGAGCAGAGTAGCGATATACTGCCGCGATGATGTCGTCTCCTACTACAATGCATCTTATATCACGCGGAGGCCGTTGGATCATTTCTTGTATATAGTAAATACGGCTAAGAGGATTGTTATCTTCCTCTCTCATCTCAACTATCATATTAGCTACCTCATCGTCTCGCAATGGATAAACTCCCCTTCCCCAAGAGCCTATGATCGGTTTCAGAACAACCGGAAATCCTGTACCGCTAATGACTTCCATTGCAGCCCCGGCACTGAAAGCAAAGTGGGTTTTAGGCGTGGGAACTTTATGTTTTGCAAGGGTCAGCGATGTCAGCAACTTATTACCACAAGTCTCCCCTACTTTGAACTTGTTGATCACAGGAAAGCCCAAAAATTCTAGACAGCTGGTAAGATATAAGCCCCTAAAATGGCTTATACTTCTTTGTAAGACTATATCTCCTAGTGCAAGTTCTTTTCGTTTGCTATCTGTCGTGACCGTGATGTTTTTTGCGTCGGTCATTCGTACTTTTATTCCTTTTTTTAAAGCCTTATCGTAAATTGATTTTTCTTCAAAGCGCACTTTATCATAAAGAACGCAAAGTTCTACCATCTATTGCCCCCAATCTTCACCCACACTTTCAGCTGGTTTCAGGTTTACCATGTTCTCGGTCTTTGAAGCGATCTCAAAGTCAGCACCACAATCAGGACAAGTTACGATTTCTCCTACTAGGGCATCATCAGGAACATTAATTTCAGCACTGCAGTCTTGGCATTCTTTCTTCAACTAACAGTTCCGCCTCCATCTTTTATGTCCTGGGATCGCTTATCTATCATATTTGCAACTGTAGACTGCAGACCCCAGAGCTCCACAAATCCCTTTGCCGAACTTTGATCAAAAGTTGATTTAGCCGTGTATGTTGCTAGTTGATCTCTGTATAGAGAATGTCGAGATTCTCTTCCAACTATACGAAGCGACCCTCTTTGCATTTTTAATTTTACCTTTCCGCTAACCTTTTTTTGGGTTGCATCTATAAACTTATCCAAGTCTGATCGCAGCGGTTCCTTCCATAAACCAGAATAGACTAACCAACTCCACTGCTCGTCAACAACACGTTTGAAACGGAGTTCATGGCTAGTTAAAACCATCTTCTCCAAATCTTTGTGAGCCTCAACGATTGCGACAGCAGCTGGAGCTTCATAAACTTCCCTGGATTTTATTCCCACTACTCTGTCTTCAATGTGATCCACAACGCCGATTCCCAATGAACCGGCTTTATCATTAACGTAACTTATCAAGCTGATAATGTTCATGAGTTGACCGTCTGCGGCAACTGGAATACCATTTTCAAATTCTAATTCTAAATAGCCTGAACTGTCATTGTCGAATTTTACGAATTGAAATGCATCGGCTGGCGGTTCGGAGTAAGCATCCTCAATGATTCCTCCTTCGATTGCCCTGCCCCAGATATTAAGGTCGACACTATATTTTTTTGCCTCATGACTTATCGGAATATTTTGTTCTTGAGCAAATTTCAATTCTAGATCTCGCGTCAAGTTCATGTCTCTAATAGGTGAGATAATTTTCAGATTTGGGTCGAGAGCCCGGATTGTGACATCAAACCTAATCTGATCGTTTCCTTTGCCCGTGCAGCCATGGGCAACAGCTATGGCCCCATGACTATGCGCCTCTTCAACCATCTTACTTGAGATGAGTGGCCGAGCAAGTGCCGTAGCTAATGGGTATTTTTCTTCGTACAGACCATTTGATTTAATGCTGGGAATAATGTAGTTGTTTGCAAACTCTTCCTTCGCATCTACGAAAATGTGTTTTATTGCTCCAATAGCTAGGGCCTTTTCTTCGATCGCGTTAAAATCTTCGTTTTGCCCACAATCTACTGTAAGACTAATGACGTCAAATTTGTGGAGTACCTGCAAGTATCTTATGCATACCGAAGTATCTAAACCGCCAGAATACGCTAGGATAACTTTCTCATTAGCCATCTATTACGCGCTGTGAGCGCCGAACGCTACATTTATATTTTTTGGTCAGAACCGACCTGATTGGGGATCTATTGGCCAATGTCGGTCAACGGAAAGTCGATAACTCATGCAGTAAGGGAAGTCATTGATAGCGACCTTTCTTTTCAAGACTCCCTAGAACGTGGTTACTGCAATATTAGCGCAGTTGCGAGAATAATCAAACCACAAGTCAACCGGCTCCTAGGCAGAAATATTAGGATCGAAAGCATAATCACTGCTCTTAAACGTTCACGTAAACTTTATGATATCACCGAACGACCAATGTTGTCTATCCTAGCAAACAGTACTATCAGTGTAAAAACTGATGTCGCAAAAATAAGTACTGGCAAGAGTAAGAGAATTATCGAGAAAGTCGCAAAGGCTCTAACCCAATACGGTGACAATTTTATCAGTGTCTCAGAGAGCATATTATCAATAACCATCGTATTTGACGACACTTTACTATCTCAAGTAAAAGGAACATTTGCGAATTATAACATATTAGAGGTTGAAAATGATCTGGCTGCAATTATTGTTCACAGCCCAGAACAAATTATTAAGACTCCTGGTTGCGCAATTGCCTTTTATATTCAGCTTGCGCGAAGACATATTAATATCGAAGATACGGTTAGCTGTTATACCGATACCATCATATTAGTCAAGATGACAGATGTTGGAAAAGCATTTAATGCCCTAACAGAACTCATATCGAGTTCTCGCAAATTTCCAAAAAAAAGACAATAAAATTTTTTATCCTTTGGAGGGGTTGAGGGTTTTATGTACAGACGCTATACTCTGGATGAAGTGAAACGCAAAATTATCAACTCTTTACAAGACAATGCTACCGGTTTATCTGGTGTAGAGCTTGCTTCAACAACGGGCATTAATAGGATGACACTCACCAAGTACCTAAATATCCTAGCCACGATGAGATTAATCAAGAAAAAAAGAATAGGTTCTATAAATGTGTGGTTTGTAGAACCGGGGATGGTGGAATATGAATTTCCTTTGAATTATCTTGAAATCCAACAAAAATTTATGAATGCAATAATGCTCGGTGACGGGAATCAAGCCCGGAACATCTTGATAAGTGTGATTAATTCAAATATCGACTTATTAAAAATTTTAACGGATATTGTAGTTCCCACTGTAAACACCCTCAATGAATTATACAATAGAGGTCGCCTGGGAAAAACAGAACGAATTCATTTGTTGAATCTGATACTGGAATTAATTGATTTATTGAAGTTTACCGTTCAGACAGGCAACATTAAACGTGGCGCTTATTCCTTCTTCGTGGCCACATCTGAAGACCGGATCTATCACGCAAAAATTGGAGCACTTGCATTGCAGATTTTGGGATTCAGAACATTGTACATCGGAAATGTTGAACAGCACATAGATCCTTTTTTTGATATTGATTTCCAACGTTACATAGTGAAGCTGTGGGGTAATAACAAAGGTTTATTGATAATATGCATTTACTCCTCCGAAGAAGGCTCCCTGCGTTTTTTGTATTCAGCTAGTAGAGTAATCAAGGCGAAGCTAAAAGGTGAAGTTAGGATAGTATTATTTACAACACCAGAACTGCGAGATCCAATCGAATCTTTAGGTGCTGACTACATCGCAAATGATCTGACCTCTCTTATTGAGTGGGTTGAGAGAGAAGCATCGACGTCTCTGAACTTGTCCAGAATCTGAAAGACCGGTGGTAGAAAACGCAAACACTCCCTTATCTTGGAAAGAATTACAACGTTGGCCAGTAGGCCATGAAAAGTGTCAGGTATCGTGGCAAGGCTATAGATTATACAGAGTATCTTGTGCCAAATCAAATTGGCTATAAACTGTACAGCGGCTTTAATATCGGTCCTTCACATTTAAAAAATACTGATGGTGGTTTATAGCCTCGGACTTGTCTTTCCATTACATAAAGTGGATCTGTCTCTCAATTGTCGTCGATTATACTCAGATTTTCGAGCTTGTCATAAAGCGCATCTATTTGCGACTGGATCTCTAGCTTATCTATTTGCGTATTTAGAGATTCTTTCTTTACGTACAACTCTCTAATTCGTTTATGCAAACTGTATTTGATAACTCCAATCGACTGATTCATGTATCTTGGGAAAATAATAAAAAATTAGATATCATTAATTGTCAAATAATTTTGCCCCTGTTGACAAATTTCAATATGATGTAATATGTTCACATGTAGTTATACGTAGACATCACTCCATCATGGAGGTAAAAGCGAGCGTATGATGACTGTGATATTCCTTTGATCATCTCGGGATAAAGAATAGCATATCTAGTATCTCAAATATTGTCATAATTTTTAAATAATATTTTTAATCAATTGATTATCTATTTGTTATTACTTGACTGATATACGAGGTAGGAAACACCTTCGGCTTCATTAATTCACTAACAGAGCTACAGGATCTGTTAGATCGGCTCTGAAGAGTTCGGTACATGTAAGACTTTGCAACATCCTAAACTAAGAGGATCCACGCGAATAGGGAAAATGATAGTAAGAGTCGAACTCTTATATCGTAGAAAAATATCTATAACCCTTCATTCCATTGATTGCAAATTGGCACTATGAACAAAACACAGATGATGATTCTATTCAGTGTCAGCATAGGAATCCTGCTTTTCTCTCAACTTGTCACCGAGGTCCTGGTTGGTTTTGTTACAACCTTCTCCACGGTTCAAGGGAGGCATGAATTCCCTGTATCGTTATTTATACACAGCGACACTACACAACCCACACGGCAAATCTATCTCCTGCCTATTCGTCAAAACATCATGCAAAATTTGCATATCAAATATATTAGTTTGGCAAACCTAGCGACATCAGGATCGTCGACGCCGCTTACCGATATTTTCAAGAGAGTCGAGAACTCGGTAGTTCAAATAACAAGCAGAGTAAATGACACAGGTAATTTGCAAATTATCATAAACGGTAACCCTTTGCAAGACCAATCTACCAGGTTGGGATCAGGATTTGTGTATGATGATCAAGGGCATATCGTGACTAACGATCATGTGGTAAATGGTGCTAAAACAGTTGATGTAACCTTTGTTGATGGAAATACATATACAGCAAAGGTAATAGGTACTGATCCATCTAGCGATCTTGCAGTATTGCAAATAACAGATAATTTCTCAATTGAAAAGGTTGTTCCGCTTGTTATTGCAAATTCAAATATCCTGCAGGTTGGTCAGCAGGTAATAGCTATCGGCAATCCATTTGGACTTAGCGATACCATGACAACAGGGATTGTAAGCCAAATAGGACGTTTGCTGCCTAATCCAGACACGCGATTTCCCATACCGAACGGAATTCAGACTGATGCTGCAATTAATCCTGGTAATTCTGGCGGTCCATTATTAAATACTCAAGGACAAGTGGTGGGAATGAATACTGCAATTAGTTCCTCGACCGGCGAGTTCTCTGGTATAGGATTTGCAATCCCATCTAACGCAATAATGCACATAGTGCCGAAACTAATGCAGAACGGATCTTATAGCCATCCTTGGCTTGGAATATCTGGTGGTGGCATAACTCCTGAATTCGCGCAAAGTGCAGGTTTACCAATTAACTATAAGGGAGTTCTGGTCGGCTCAGTACAAGCAGGGAGTCCAGCTGAAAAGGCAGGTCTGCACGGAGTGAGCCAGGATGTAAATTCAAACCCACATGGCGATATAATAGTAGCAGTTGATGGTCACAAAGTGAAACGTATCGATGATATCATTAATTACATGGAGACACAAAAATCTGTTGGGCAAGCCGTGAAACTTACTGTCTACAGAAATGGAGAGATCGTAGATTTGACTGCGATACTTGAGGCGCGTCCTGCGTCCCTACCATCTCAACAATGAGAGTAAAGAGACAGATTGACTGCCCGTAGTAAGATAACTGCTACCAATATTTTTGCTTAATAGTTTCAATCACTCGCTCATGTTCCGGACCTTTCTTCCTTGCATATCTTTCCATTGCGCCGAGCGGTACTCCCCCTAAGGATCTGGCCAGCGCTGCAAAGAAGAGGTTCTTTATAGGGTTCTCACGACCTACCTTACGCATGAACTTTTGAATTCCGTGTTTGAAGTTGTGTTGCCATGTCTTATACATCACTCCTAGTTTTGGGGCATCCATTGTATTACCAATATCAAAAAATTGGGATTTCTCTAAGAGTCCTATTGGCACGAAGGTAAGAGGAGTCACCGTGAACCTCGACTCTGGTTGTTCGGTTTCTAGCTCATGGATAAGCCTTACTGTCTCCCAACTATCTTCTGGAGTCTCGTCATTGTTCAAACCCATGATTATGGTAAAAGCAGGTACCCAGTAGTTTTCGTTGAGAGTCTTCACGGCAGTTTTGACAACCCAATGCCATTCTGCTGGTTTATAGGGAGCTAATTTTCGGTCTGCGTATTTTCCGATCAGCCTAATACTTCCTGTTTCGAATCCACATTGAATGCCTATATGATTCGATTTGTTAGCTCTGATAATTTTGGATATATTAGGAATTAATCTTTCATCGGCGATTGCCCCGGCGAGGGTCCCATGTGTCGGGTTTGTATGTTCAACACCTGTGGCCATAATACCCTTGAATAGCTCCTCAATAGCTTCTCTATTCGGCTGCATGTTCTTTGTTGTTCTTGGATTCAATCCATAAACAAAAATATCGTCACTATGAAGCCAGGCATTCTTTAATCCGCCATATTTCATGTTGATTTCGATTTCTCTTTGGATTTTCTCAACCGGAAAATATCTCAATGACCTCAGTGTCACATCGCAGAATTTACATCCGCGACCACATCCCCGCATAACTTCTACCTGGCCATGCATACTTGGATTAATGATATCCGGAATCTCGTCGACAGAAGGTTCATCCCAACAATGGATGAATCTACCATGGTATTTTCTACCATTTCGTTCAAATTCCTTAATCTCCACTTTGAATTCTCTTTTCTTGAATGGATTCGCTATCTCCATCTCTCCATTAATAATTGCATCAAAGAATCGGCCACCATTGCCATCGATCTCAGGTCCAATACCACCGAGATCCCCTTCTACGATACCATAAAGATCATATTCTTCAATTTTTGCTGGATCATAATTATATTGCCAAGTTCCAGAAGCACCAGCGATTACTTTGGCTTTGCTTCCACTCCTTCGTTTTGCTGCAAGGATCCTGTGATGTAGATCTCTGCTGTAAAACTCATCATAAGACATTTGCTTTCTACCGGCTGTAAAAGTCATAGTTACCGGCCCCATGCCGAGGGGATCCATTTCATATGTCCCGACCACCTCCGTTTCTGGACCGATAAATTTTTCAATATAATCTGGATGTGCAACTACGACTTGATCTCTGGTATATCCATCTCTGACTAAAGCAGCTTCCACTTTCCTTAGACCATAAGGAGCATAATTAGCACGTCCGTCTGTTTGCTCTATAGGGTTGCAGATAAAGTCAAAGAGTATCTTCGGAGTAACTTGTTGTCCTAGCACATGATACCAAAACGTGTTATGATTTCTAGTTAGATCGAGAGCTGGTGCACAACCAAAAAACGATGCAAGAGAGATTCCCCTGTATGGAGACATAAGAGTACGGTCTGCACTCAGAACTACTTTTGGATATTTCATGATCTATTGTTCTTCTCTAATTTCAAACTTCTCCTGCATATAATTATACCGATGATTTGAAGTTATTCTACCGATTTGTTAGATCAATCTGTCGTCCAGGACGTTATTACCGTCATCGAGCAGTCTTTGCCCAATACTATATGTCGAACGAACCCTCCAACCATTAATAAACTGTTCATGAATCATGTATGGGTCATATACGCAAGATGGAGAAGGACTTTCGTATGTCTGCAGAAACTATACAACCTCGTATCTTCAATTAGGCCTTGGCGCATGCCAGAAAGGACAATTGGTTTAACCGGGAAAGAAATTTGTTGATTCTGTGAACATTCTAGATAGTTCATATAGCTATCTAGCAATATCTAGTGCGGTTTTCATCCCAACAGGCCATGAATAAGTCGTATTTTTCGGCCATACGTTACCCAAAGACCAGAGTGATATTGATGGCAGTGGTAGAATATTTATATCATTTAATTTTAACTTTTGTCGAAAATGGAGCCGAGCCTAGATGAGCAATAATGAAGAATCAAATCAGAACGTCAGAATATTAGGCTCTCAACCGCCGATATTTGTTCTGTGTGAATCATGTCATTGGTGCGCAACGTACCTCGATAAGACTAGATTACCATATAATGAGTGTCCCCATTGTTCTAGCGATATGTTGTCGAGTTTTCCCATATTGTCTACTGAAGCCTTCACGTTCGATTACAGTGAAAAACGTGGAGTAGAATTAGAATTTAGGCGAAGAGCCGCGAGCAGATGATCAGTCAATTGAACTGTGAGCAATTAGCAGATCACGAAAATTTGTCTCAAGAGGATTTTATTTCCGTGGCCGCGAGATAGAACGGATTTTAAGCCTGAAAAATAATTTGAACTTTTGAGAAGTCTGCATGTCTGAGGTGATATGCTAGAAACTATCGATTCTAAAATTATGAGTAAAATTCGTTATATAGCTACTTGCAGAACACATGACTTATTATCCAATAGATATCTTCAACCTTCAGCCGTAACACGTGAAGTATGATAGATGTAATTTCAGTCGTCTAATGCGTGTGTCACATCACGATAAGTTGGACGTTGTCCATATTCTTGTTCGCTTGAAATTTTTTTGTCATTTCTTTCACTTCGTATGCATCACCTCTAATGAGAAATATCTCAAGGCATCTGTCTCTATCAATCTTGCTATGCATATGGGTATTGATTAATTTGTCGTAGACGTGTCTCATTTCCGTTACTTCTTCATCAGAATCCTCATCGTGTACCGCCAGAAATAATGCATGAAGCATACCACTCAAGTCCTGTCTTTTTCTTTCTTCTGATAGTAAGTTACGAATTCCAGCTCTCACTAATTCTGACCTGCCGGAGAATCCATGCGATTTTTGTAATTTGTCCATGTCATCTAAAATAGTTCTATTAAGTGACACACTTACTATCGTCAATGTTGATGAATGTTATTAAGGATCTTATATATCTATTCATAGAAATTAATAATAAAGCAGAGCATATTTATTATTGGGGTTCTACCCTTATCTCATATAGTCAGCCTTGCATTAGGTTAGACGACAATCCTGTCGATTCCGCTGTTGCATTTTTCTATTATCTCATAATTATAGCTGATGCATAATAATAATGGTTTTTATACAGTATCTTCAAATTAAGAATATAACTCCAAGATTATGGAATGATATCCGCATGCTCATCGGTACTGATACTAATAATCTTCGCAACTAGTATTGTCGTTTTGGTTCCTTACGAAATTAGTTACGCATCGCCAACAAACGTAGCGATAGCAGCGATAACGCCGCTAATATCAAAAAATAACAAAGTCGCTGTGGACAAATTTGGCATAGTAGAAATTTATCCCACTAAGCCAAATGGAGGAAGGGAATGGTTTGTCAATAAGAGTTCTCCACTAAATGACAATAGTTTCTCTCTTTCCGGTGGAACGGAAAAAACAAATTCATCTTTAGCAAACGCTACTTCGTCAAACGGTCAAATAATAAAACAATCTGATGGTTCTTATCAAGTATACGGTGTTCGGAAAACAGGCAAATACGACTTTTCTGTGCGAATGAACGTTAATACATCAGATAATGCACAATGGTGGAAGAATGTAGAAATGACAGGATACGCTAAAGTCATATCTACTACTTCTAGCGATGCTGCTTTAGATTGGTATGCAAGAGGTCGTCTACATATTAGCTCCAGTCCTTGTGAAGGCATAGCATATCATTCTGGTTTAAGAGCTGATGGAAGTGTATTCTGGCAAAAAGAAATATGGCATACTGGCGGGTACACAAACTTTAGAAGTAATATTACTGCTACCCATCCACTTCTTGGAAGATGGGTTGGTTTTAAGGCGATCATGTTTAACATAAACAATGATAGCGCTGTGAGATTGCAAATTTATCTGGATGACAATGCTACTAACCATTGGAAGAAAGTTGCAGACGTTATAGATAATGGTGGATGGTATGCGGACACTCCAAATGATCTATTTTATAGTGCCAACTGTGGAAGGTCTAAAGATTACATTATACTGAATGCTGGCCCCATAGCCACATTTAGGTCAGACAATATGATATGGGACTTTAAAGACTTGAGCATAAGAGAAATACAAGCT
>JBAVTY010000729.1:0-8903 GCA_049696495.1 Candidatus Nitrosopolaris sp. | reverse complement strand
AGAACAACCATAACCATGTGTCATAAGAATAACTACTTTCTTACAGCTTGATATTATCATAGCCAATGAACCATCTTGTAAAAGTAGATAGACATGGTTTAATCAGGAAAACGCAAACAGTCAGTTAGAATTACTAGAAAAGGAAAAAATAGGCTAAATAGAACCATAGATAGCAATGTTGATCTAATTCTACAGACACTTACCACTTATCATAAGGATGAAGTAGGAAGAGTATCACTTGCTGGTGATAGGTTACAAGAATTAACTGATCTCACTCCAATAGAAATCAATGATGCAGTTGAACTCTTAGAACAAGCAGGTCTTGTTGAAACTCTAAAAGCGGATGGAACAAAACCCTTCAATTTTTGCAAAGTTGAACTTACACCAAGGGGAAGATATGAATATGTAAGGCAGCTAAGTCAGCAATCACAAGCTACACGCGAAGAGACGAGAGTATCAGAGAAATCTCGTGTTTGTTTCTGGTCAATTACCCATAGAGATAGGTTCAAAAACCCTAGAAGTCACCTGATGAGTTTGTCCGGACGTATGGCGCTACGCAACCCGATTTAGATACTGTCACTGCTTGTGTCTCGAGTCATGGAATGGCTGTGCTCGAGAGCCACGGAGGAAGGCAGACCGTGAGCGTTCAAGGT
This sequence comes from Candidatus Nitrosopolaris sp., assembly GCA_049696495.1. Taxonomy (GTDB): domain Archaea; phylum Thermoproteota; class Nitrososphaeria; order Nitrososphaerales; family Nitrososphaeraceae; genus Nitrosopolaris. The sequence continues at coordinate 8,250 of JBAVTY010000729.1, read as the reverse complement.
ACAGCCGAACAGATAAACTCGGCTTTCCACATCGTCCTCAATCGTTACGAAGAGCCGTTGCGTATGCCTTCACCACACGCCAATCCTCAATCAGCGGCGAAATCTCCCGCCGTCTCGACGCTTTCGGCTTTGAAGGTCAAGTACACCTTCTCACCGAGCTTGCCGGCATCGTCACTGGCGTAGTCGGACTGGATAACCGCGTAGCCGGGAGCGGAGATCCTCCATCTGCCATCTGGCTGCCGGTTCCTGATGTCGCACGTATCTACTACATCCCCAATATCGTCGTCCCCGATCAGACTATCGGAGTACTCGCGTTGCAGAGAGAGCCTGGGAACGGTGCCAATTACCTCCTAACAGACTTCACAGAGTGGTACTTCCCAAGCCTAATAAATCCCGCCGGTACAAGACCGGGCTACAACCTAGCGCCTAATATAATCGATATTAACGTGACAGTTGGTACTAACACCTTCAGGAACAACCCAACAGCGGTTCAGGCAATTACAGACCCTAATACCGCCGACGGCTCCATTATAGAGTTGACAGCAGACATCTCGATTGCGGTCACTGTAGCTCAAGGTGCCACAGTCAATGTATACTTTACCGAGATGTCCGAGCTAGGATGGGTACAGTTCCTCAAGCGCGTATTGGTGCCTGCAGCAGGAGAGAAACAGCCAACAGTTGTCACCTCCAGCTGGATCTTTGTCAATCGTGACGATAGCGGCTTGCTCGGCTCGATCAACGATGCCGGCTCAAACGCGACCATAATATCAGGGCTCTTCCAATCTCTCGCGGCGCAGGGCGTCAACGTATTTAATTCAATTGGAGATCGGGGCGCCAATAACGGTATTGTTGACCTCAACCCTCATGTAAGACTAATGACATGCCTTCGAAAAGATATGGTTCGATCTTTTTTGGGCGGGAGATCCCTTTTTAAAAGCAATATGACCTCTTTATAGTATGGGGCCGAAAGTACGACAATCTAATCCCTATCAGTTGATCAATTCTTGTCAACTCGTTTCGCTCATAAAGTCATAATTTTATGGTTCTGGTTGCCTATTAACCTAGTCGAGAGACATTTTATCGCTCCAACAGAAACGGGAACAGTGTAAGCAAACTTTTTGGCCCAAATCCACGTAATGAAATCGCCAAATAGTGTAGGTTAACGTTTTAGAAAGACCTTTCAGTTGTTCATCGTATTGTAGAATATTTTTAGCTGATTTCGCTAATTTAGCTTGCCTTTTACATTATGCTGCATATCATCAAATGTTATACATGAAAGTTGATAGCGAAGGAATCAATTCCCCAAGATTAGTAAGATGTGAGATCCACAATAAAATATGCAGACTAATTATCACTACTAACAAATGCCCTTGTTGTAGCAAACGGATCTGCCTTTGCAGCTATACCCTATAGACACGAACGTTAAAGATTTTTGTGTAAATTAAGTTAATCATGCGGTTGTTACTATGATGCAGCAGTTTCTGACACAGTAATGACATTCACTTGTCCTTTCAGCAACCATCTTCAGGATTTCCTAAAAACATCGAATAAAGCAAATGACAGATTTCTTCGGGAAGAAGGCGGGTGTGATTGAATACTAGTGCTTTAGAACTAGCTGCTGCCGTATACCCATACGTATTCTATCTCCAGTGTTCGCATGATTTTAGCCTAACGTAGTCAACAATCCATTTCATGAATCGTTTGTTTTCTTAACCTTAACGGAATAAAGGATAAACAGATACCCAAAGGTTATCCACAAGAACAGGGTAAAGTAGAAGCGTACAACAAGATAGTCATCTCTGAATTTCTACAAGTAGAAGAATTGAAAGATGAAAAAGATGGGGCAGAGAAATACGAATCATTTGTCAATTCATATAACGATGAAAGAGAACACGGTGGAATAAATGGAATGACACCAGCAGAAAAGTTCATGAAATTTTTAAAACAACCACTACTGATGCACTAAAACAAGACAAAAAGTGTCAGCCATGTTGGTACATCATTTTGTCAGCCATGTCTGGGAGTACAACAAGTAAGTCATTGGGATTCATATGGATTGGGCCACATCAGCATTTGAGTATTTTTGTATCCGCTGCCCCTGAAGGTGCTAGCAATTCCTCTATTGTCGCATCGTTCAACCCACAAAGAAATTACGCAAGTTACGTCACAGTACAAGTAGAGAATTTAACTACTATACTCATTAACATAAATTCGTCAAGTCAATTCGCATCTGCTCTCCCAGTTTAAACACCTTTGTAGTTACACCAAATTATGTTAGGCAGTATAGTTATACACCGGATCAATATCTTAATGGTCTAATGCTAGGCGATGCAGCCGACTACAAGGTCTAATGCTAGGCGATGCAGCCGACTACAAGGATTTTCAGGATATAAGGTTCGGCCAACACAAGCTACATTAGCTGCAGAAGCATCATGCTGTGCTGCAGATCAAGGAAAGTATTGGCCATTTCATGATGAAATATATAAAAATTCAAACGGCGAATATGTTGCTTGGGTTACTAAAGATATTCTTAAACAATTTGCCAGTAATGTAAACATCCCAAATATCAAGAAATTTTCCGAGTGCTTAGATTCTCAGAATCATTCAAATATTGTAGAACAAAATGACAATCTTGCAAGTAGTATTGGGTTACAGGCTACTCCTGGCTTATTCTATTATCAACAGGGAAATCAATAGCAACAACCCTTGCTTATAGGGTGCTCAACCCTACTCTGTATTTCAACAGGTCTTTTGAAGACCTTACGAAGATGATGAATAGAAGTAATTCCAGGAGAATAATTGTCATTCTAGATTGCTGTTATAGTGGTTCTGCTAACCCTGTTCTCACCCTATACCAGGTTAAATTTGTAGGAGGTGGATTCGAGATTCCTATGCGTATTGTGGACTAACTGACTCGTACTCAAAATGTCGGCCAGCTATTTGTATTACCACTTTTACTATTACCGTTATACTCTTTCGATATACTAGATTGAGGATTCGTACCTGGACTGGTGATTGGACTAAAGAGGGGATAAAAGGATGGTTTCAATCGCGTTTCAAGGCAAATAAATGAGACAACTTGCAGTTTAGAGGGAACATATTTAGCGAGGAATCAAGATAAACTTAGTACGACTTATGAGTTAGATGTTATTGGTAAGACAAACAGTGGTGAATACACCAGGGGCATCAACCTCCTATTAGGTATTGCTGTGGCAAGCAACCTTGACAGGGAACCAGTGCCGAATCTGGCTAGCTCGTTTTACAGACACAATGCCATTCATATGCCTTATCTATCAATGCAGGTCGAACATTGGTGAGAGTATAGTTTCTATCTTTACGTATCTTCCAGACGGTCTTCGGTCGGACACGCTTCAAAAACAAGTAGAAAACGGTCAGTTTGCCAGAGGGCTTGGTGAGGGTATAGGAATGATTTTTAACTATCTAGATCCGGTCTTTGCAAAGGAAATCTTTACGATATCATACGGTATCACCAATACCGAGCTTGCAATGGGTCTTGGTACTGGTTTGGGCTACATATTCAAATATCTTGATGAGGATTTCAAGCAGAGAGTATATCTTGAGGCAGAAAATAATGCGCAATTTGCAATAGGTCTTGGTACTGGTTTGGGTTCCGGACTCCCTTATCTTCCAGACAAATCTGTACAGGAAATACTTGATCATTTCAAGCGAAGTATGCAGTTTCCAAGAGCGCTAGGCTTTGCCATCGGTCATGTTTGTTCATTTCTAACAGAGGAACAAAGAAATAATATCATGACAAGCAAGAGTCCTCAATTTGCTTACGGACTTGGCGATGGCTTGGGACATAATTTCTCCTCGCTCAAACCCGAAATCCAAGAGCAGTTATTAAAGAACGCTGAACAATCAAACGACTTCGGAAGAGGACTAGGCAAAGGAGTGGCTAAAGCTTTCAAAGATCTGAATGATGAAATACTTCAAAGAGAAATATTGATTCAAGGAGTGTATGCTAATCCTAATTCTGCTTTTGCGCATAGCCTGGGGATGGGCCTTGGAAAAGACTTTCCGTCATTAAGTGATGAGATACATCAAGCAACTCTAAAACTTGTAGAAAATGAAAGTCTATTCACTGAGGGTCTTGCCATTGGATTACACTCTAGCTTTAAGTATTTGAGTACGGATCTACAACAACGGATTTCAAAAGTTGGGGAACACAATATACACTTTTCCTCCCTCGGTGTGGCGTAAACTCACAATATGAGAGTAGAAGAAGGTGAATTTGACTATGATGAATTTCCTATAGTTGGATGTCTCAGTTACAATCCCGATGATTCATCGAAAACTAGTTCTGGTATAGCAATAGAAAACGTAGAATTGGATGAAGTGTCTTTTTCCAACCTGCTGCCCCAAAATTATTGTGTAAGTTACATCGACATCATTGATTCTACAAAAACTACAGCAAAATTGACTTCTCAAACAGAAGTTGCAAGGTATTATGCAATATTCCTTAATTTAATGGCTATTATAATAAGAAACTTTGGTGCTAAAATAATAAAAAACGCTGGGGATTGTCTGATATATTATTTTCCAAGAACTTCTGATCCTAATAACAAGATAGCATTTAAAGATGTAATTGAATGTGCTGTTACGATGATATCCACACATCGTATTATCAATGCAAGGCTATATGAAAATGGGTTACCTCCTTGATTTTAGGATAAGCTCTGATTACGGTAAATTAGCTGTTGCCAAGATAGCATCATCTGCAAGCCATGACTTATTTGGATCTTCGATGAACATTTGTTCAAAGATAAATTCTAGGGCAGCACGTAACGGAATGGTAATAGGACAAGGGTTATATCAGAAGTTAGAAGAGTATGACGATTATATAACGAAAGAGCTGGATCAATATGGTCTATATTCTGTATATTCAGTTACTTGTAACGAGGAAAGAAAAATATTGAATCCCTTCAAGCGAACTTCTACTCTGAAAAGTTAGCCTCTTTAACGGCATTTTCGGTATTTCTTGTATTCAATTTCACTCCTAAAAACCTGTTACTATTTGGCAGCACCCCCAGCCTTGGAGACTTCCGATCGCATAATATATTCACAAATTGTTCCTAGGAGGGTACCGCGTACTTTTATTCCACAAATTACAAGATAGCCAGGTCACCATTAATTAGCATATTCCAAGTAACCGGCATTCAATGTGATGTAAGTGAGGTATGTGAGGATAGAAACTAAAACATCATCACAATAACTGTATACTGAATGTCTGACAGGAAAAAGTAAAGAATCAAGGTGACAATTTAAAACATATGCCCGATGACACATCACATACCTCACATGCCTCACTTGTAGTTCGACAGGAGATAAGAACACGCTGCGACAGATATGATTCGAACACCGATAGTCTACGTACCGTTAGTTGGATCGAGATAGAAGTAGTCAGATGGCACGCAACAATGTGAACGTGTAATAATGCCGTCTACAACAACGGCGAAGAACAAGATCGCACCTCTGGCAGGTTTGGCCATAGGTTTCACGCTAGGCTTAAATGTAATCTTTGGCGGATCAGTGACAGGAGGCTCCCTAAATCCTGCACGTTCATTCGGACCCGCCTTGATTATGGGTAACTTTTCCTATAATTGGATTTATTGGGTAGCACCAATAATGGGTGGATTAATCGCAGCTGGAATTTACAAAGGACTACACAAAGATGCAGACCTTCCATTAGCTGATGATGAAACACTAAAATCAGGAGGTCACTAACTTAACACTCAATTAACAGTCATCCTCGTCATATGATCACTATATATGATAATGTGTTATTATTGATACCTATTACATGGACATTCTATGTGGTCACAGACAACGGGTGGCAGGTTTCATGTGGGAGATTTTTTGCCTACCTGTTAGAGGATCATGAACCTAGAATAATATATGTCTCTAAAATACGACAACGACCGTTCTTCTTATCATAACCTAAAGAGGATGCTTAAGTCTATTCGATCTATCTTACAACCAAGACAGAACAATGGGAAGAGTAACGGGAAGATGGGACCACCATCAAAGCCTGTAGCAAACGACGTGCTGGTCAGAAGAGCCTTGACCAGCAACATCAGGAGCAGCAACCCCACGCCATAGGCGGCTGAGTTATGGATAATTTGTAGCAATTGATTCTGGCCGGAGTAGAGCGTCAACGGGAGGTACCATGATATATATTAGATGTCAACAACGACCAGGTATGGCAATAGCAGTAGTTACGATACACGATGCATGTCCTGCTTATTCTGCAAAAATATTCAAGTTTACCGACGAGCTTGAGAGTTTAAACATAAAATATAACATTGCATTGGTGCCATTTTTCAATGAAAAAGAAGACCTTCCAAGCTTTCCAGATTTTGTAGATAGAATCAAATCATGCAAAGGATGCGAAATTGTTTTACATGGTCTTTACCATGAGGATAGAAACGGGCAGTTTGATGATTTCTTCTACAAAACACAAGCAGTTGCAGAAGAGGAGATACTAGCCGGTCTTGAGATATTTCAAAAGATAGGGATAAAGACTAATGTGTTTATACCACCAGCTTGGAAGGCAAATGATGGCACTATCGAGGTATTAGGTAAGTTAGGATTCAGCTTAGCAGAAATGCAAGAGGAATTTCTGTTACTTTCACATAAACCATCTAGGAAAATAAAAGTTCCAAAGGTTTTAAATTGGGATTCAACCGGACATCCAGAAAAGAATATCCCAAATGTTGGTAGAGATGGAAGACGTTTTGAACTATTAGATCAACAGAAAACAGAAATGATCAGAATTGCTTTACATCCACGCGACCCGCACGAGGCATTAGAAGAACAAAAAAAGATGATACTCGAATTAAAAGACCAAGGTTACACAATCCCATTGTATAAGGATCTTATCACAGAGTTGAAAGAAGCCCCCTATACAATTATCTGATAGAATTGGGATTACTCAAAAAAAGTGTACAATTGCTTTTGCTGAGCAATCTTTTACAGTTTGGAATGGTGCTGTTTAATTATTTTGTTGTGCAATATACACCGAGGTACAATAATAACAAGAATTCTTTCGTATTTAAGGTCACATGATGTAACTGAGGTTACAATTATCGTGATGCGAATGGCCAAGCCTTTCGTAGAAAGGAATGTTCTCATCTGAACAATCTAGTACTTTTTTTTATACATCACATTCTCGCGGTCGCATAGTTTACAATACAGCTCACATACATACCAAAGTATGATTATGGCAAATGGCTCAGAGCACTTTTAGACGGAGATGACGATTAACTATCTTTAAGGAGCTTTCTTTTGTTAATCCAGTCTAATAAAGAAGCAACTAGACCTAACGCTTGAGAAGGATGGATGGCTTCACTCCTCGTGAAGGAATCCTTTGCTTATGCTGGTCCGCCAGATCACCGCTTCACCTAGATTTAATTCAGTATCTGTAAGATTACTTACTGCCTACCAACCCTTTCTTTCTTCTTTCACCCAAATCTTGTGTCCAGTCTTTAAAGTATGCTCGTTGAAATCTTTTTCAGAATCAAATTTTTCCTTGCAGCCTTCACATACAATTTTCGTTTTATTACCTTACCTCCTCCTTTGGCATAGCAACAATCACAGATAAACATGTCCCTTTGTGACATTCAAACAGACATCGTGACATGTCTCCAACACTAAAATCGATGAAGTTACCAAATAGTTTATCTTCTGGTTAAAAACGATGTCTTGATTGGTTGAAAACTATGCTGGATGTGGACAGCATCGTACCGCTTTTTGGTATGCCTCCGGAGCCAGCATTTAGATAGTCTTATTTGAAATATTAACAGTAGCCGGAGATTATATATGCACGCTTTGCATAGATAGATTTCACATGGAATAAAACCTACTACTGAATCTGCGTATTTCCTAGAAAGAAAAGCGAGAGATTATTCCTCAGAGAGGCATTCAGACGAGTTTCGATGAAAGCGTTATTTTTCTTAATCTTCAGTTTTTCGAGCCCTCGATAGAGCAAGAATGCATGGTTTTAAAATTCAGAGATCTTTTTACCGCATTAGAAGTGTGTGCTAACATTGATGGCATCGAAAGAAAAGATGTCGCTTTCGACAAGGAGGTCAGCAAGTTATTGAAATTTCAACTACCTTTTTTTCCATCGACTATTCCACATAGTGGTGATGAACAAGCTCGTCGTAGAACCTAATTGATTTGATATTGACAAACTCTAGCATGCTAAACCTTGAACACTCTCTTCCA
>JBAVTY010000728.1:0-1500 GCA_049696495.1 Candidatus Nitrosopolaris sp. | reverse complement strand
CCTCTGTGTCATTCATCCTACATAGCTGGTCTGAAATTTTATCATACTCCGAAGGTTTTATAGATATCAGCTTGGACAGCACCTCAAGCTCATGTCCATGAACAAGAAAGAAGTTCTTCTCTCCACTCTTAATCCTAAAGAATTTGCTAATATTGTAACAATTAAAATCAGGATAATTGTGTGCTGCGTCTAGGGTGACATGATCGTGGTTACCGGGAAGATAATATACATCTTTGAACTGGTTAATCAATGTTAGAACTTCGTCAGACTCTTTCGAGTAGATGATGTCGTGCCTTCTCCAAAGATCCCAAAGATCACCAAGAATAAATAACGAATACTCTTTCGAGATTCCGTTAGAAATGCAGTTATCAAGAAAATCTGTAAATGCTGTTGCATTACACCTTTCATAACCCAGATGCAAATCAGTCTCTATATCGATCACGTTGGGATGGCTTTTCTCCATCGAATTGTCTTTGTCGTTATTTGCATCCTCTTATGCCTGATCACGCGTTAGGGGGTTCTTTGTACTCACACACATATTAAGCGCAACTGGATTGTTCGTGACTGTCCTTGCATATTTATCCTACAGAGGATGGGTAGATGTAAAATGGGTTGCGATGGAGGATGCTTCAAGAAGCACATTAACGAATGCATCAGAACAGGTTGTTCACGCACGCATTTGGATTTCGTTGTAATTTTTGTTAAAGTCTTTTGCATTTCATTTTCCATTTCTCCTCGCCCTATTAGGCCCAACAGCCTTGATTCTAAGGCATATTTGTATATGGATTTACGCAAGTCATTATTAGCTGAAACAATTACCGCTGAATTGTATATTCCTACCAACATCAAAAATGCAGCTGTATTCAAAACTGTTAATGTTACAAGACCAAAAGGAGGATAGGGACCAACAATTTGCGCTTCTGCCTGACTTGCACTAAATATTAAAAATATACCCCAGCCAGAAATAATCATGTATGTTTTTATATTTTTTTCATAACTTATGGTTCTGGATATCTTCCAGAATGCAACCCCAAAGAACACTCCTCCAATTGGTTTACTTAACGATAAGAATGCCCCTAATGCGATAGAAACAGTTATCGGATCAAATTCCAGATAGGAAATTAGTATATTACTTAATATAAACTGGTAAAAGTAGGATATCAAAAAATAAACAAGCGGCATAGAAAATATAATCCAGTATATTATAGAATTAGCTAGTTTCTCTCCTGTCCATATACTACTATTTTCCTTAGCTCTATCTCCTTGTCAAAGTGTGACTTTAGCTCATTAAGAAAACCCTCCTCGACAGTTTTCTTGTCATCCTTATCTGTAGATCTTTCGACCTCAATCTGCAATTATACTATTTATTTTAATACGGGCACGATATATAAGCATCAAACATGTCCCTCTAAGGAGACATTGACGATGACAATGACACTATTCCCGATGATTTTATAACTACTAGAGAAGCGTATAAGCATCAAACATGTCCCAGAGAGA
>JBAVTY010000727.1:0-2100 GCA_049696495.1 Candidatus Nitrosopolaris sp. | reverse complement strand
TCAAAGCGTTTGTATTTTCTTTTTAGCTTGACAGAAAGTACATTGAGCTTGTGTCTCTTCAAAAGATTGTAAATGGTTTTTCTGCCTAAGCTAACTCCGTACTTTCTCTTTAATCTGAACCTTATTTTCATTGGACCAAACCTATTATTTAGTCTCAGTTCAAGAACAAGCTTTTCCAGTTCTTCAGTTACCTTCAGATTTTTGATATTATGTGGCTTTCTTGATTGGTTTTTTAATGCATCTATGCCGTATGTATCATATCGTCTCTTCCATTTGTACCATGTTTCTCTCGAGACTCCAAACGCGATGCAAACATCCGATACAGTCTTACCTGAACGTTCAAGTTCAATTATCATTCTGTACCTATTTTCTATTATATCCACTTGTTATTACACTCGACTGGAGTGTCAACTATGATAGGAAGCTAAAATGTCAACCATGTATGGAAGCAGCACATATAGGCATCATCTAATAATTTAGCTGAAGAAATCAATAGGTACAGATAACACTTCTAAGCTAAGCCTGTGTTGAACAAAATTATCAAATAATTGTATGAAATTATGTTAGCCGGTCTAGTTGCTCAGCATATTATAAAAAGGTACAAACGCAACTCATAACTGCCCTTTTATCTTACTGATACATCAAAGTTTGATAATAATAATAATAATAATCGACATGCAATCATTTGCAAACATTTGCAAACGTACCAATGATCTTTAAATCATTTAATGAGCATCTAATATGCGATACTGATTCAATGAACAACATATCTCAAGTCAATACAAAAGACAGCTTTTTTGTCGTTAGTACGACATGTGTCCAAATTGGAATGAACCAGTACTCCTATTGAATTGTTACCTGAGATATAGATGACTCCCGATCACAACTATACATACGTCCAAAATTTATTATGATGTTATTAGTAGCGAACAGGAATCAAACCAGCAGCATGAACAGCAACAAGCTCATAAAGATAAAAGAGTTCTAGTCGTGGATGACGAATACGACGTTAGCTTCACCATAAAGCTAGTTTTAGAGCGGAACGACTTCAAAGTTGATTCGTTTATTGATGCTTCTGAAGCATTAGAGAATTTCACTACTGGTGTGTATGACTTGGTGATGCTTGACATTAAAATGCCAGTGATGAGTGGATTTAGCTTGTATGGGGAAATTAAGAAATTGGATGATAAAGTTATAATTTGTTTTTGACAGCAGCTGATGAGGCCTACTATGAAACCTTAAAAGAGTGTTATCCTAACATCAATCAAAATCATATCATCCGTAAGCCAGTTGACAATGACTCCCTAATAAAGCGAATAAAATCAATATTATAAATGAAATCTTAGCCGAGGTCCCTTTTAGCCCCTTTTTACAATCCCCTCGTACCGTAAAAAATCCGGTTAAAGAATATTCCGAGCGGCCAGTTGTTAGGCTGATTTAGGGATCGCAATCTTTGATGCTTACAAATTGGATACACACGAATGAATGAATTAAAAGCCTTTTAGTGCTATTTTTACAAATGTTTTAGTCGCAATAATTGGAATTTGATATTTGTTTCTACGACTCCGGTAACTACTTTATTGTACTTAAGAAGAATGGGTTGGTGTGATACAAAAATGGTAGCTAATATCAGGCAGTTCTACTGATGTTGGTGGTGGTAATATTACGGGGAAAGAGCCCACTGAATCAGATGAACAACAATTAAAGGAAGTAGTTAGGGAAAATGAATTCTTTAAAACTAGAACTGATTACCCTCCTGAAAAGACCTAGTCGCATATTAACCATTACGGTAGGAGCTAACGCGCATACAACAGGCTGGACAGATGTCTCCAAAGACGTGCCAGATGGCATAATTAAAATTGTTAACGGCATTATGAGAATCGTATCAAAAAAGAAGATCGTTTAATTTTTATTGTATTTCACTGGTTTAAAAGTAAGACTCGTTCGAATGTGCGAAGGTTCACGTTGTGGAAAATTTCACTCATAGTTTTGGCTTTATTCATCGTGATATTTGATGTATCGGTGTTAGGTTATTATGATGGTAGACCTTCATCTTCAGCCACCGCGATAGCTTCGTCTATTGCTGCTGTTCTGATGCTT
>JBAVTY010000726.1:0-1755 GCA_049696495.1 Candidatus Nitrosopolaris sp. | reverse complement strand
AAATTAATACTGAGTATAGTGTCATCTGGGTCGCCGAAGCGTCTGACACATCTCGTTGATTAGTTTGTAGCATTATTATTTTGGGACACGTCAGATTCAGGTAATGCCGCTCAACAAATCATGGCATGAATATAATGAATCCTTAATTCAACGTGGACGGATTCTTATGGATATTAGTTTTCTCAGATCATCTAACAGAGAGATAAAGAATATGAACAAAGGTAAGGTTGGAGCTCCATTTGAATATTCACATACATATATCAAGTTTCTAGCGTTTCTCAAGATTGGATTTAAGATTTCATATAGAACTGTACAAGGAATCGTAAGAGGACTATCTGATTATCTCAGGATTGAAGAGATTCATTTTACACAGATTAGGAGAAGAATCCTAAAAGTTAAACCGACTATAGGAAATCTAAATCTAGATAATAACAACCCTGTAACACTGATAGTAGATGCTTCTGGTCTTACCATAACAAGAAAGGAGATTACATAGAACAAAAATGGATCAGAAAGAAAAAAGAGTTTATCAAGCTACATATTAGATGCTAAATCATAGAAGATCATATCATTCAGAGTAACTAAAGGTAATGTTCATGATTCCAAAAAGTTTGGTCCTATGAGGTATCCGAGGGATATGATATTGATAAGGTATATGCAGACAAGGCTCATGACAATCGACGCAGTTTTAACTTGTTAGACAATCTGAATATAGAACCTGCTATACAAATAAGAAAGAATGCGTCTATTAAAACAAAAAGATGTCCATTACGAAGAGATGAAGTTTTGCTAATCAGATATATAGTCAAGTAATTAAGAGTTAAATTGTATATCATAGGAAATAAATATACAACTTACGTTACATTTTCGTCGCAAAAGTGTTTAATTCTAATTAGGGTCATTATCCAATACCTTGCAGGCTTTCAATCAGACAACATTAAGAGAATAACATAAAAAAGAGGATGATTGATTGATCATCATTCTCTTGCCAGAAAATTGTTAACAAGATTAAAGAATAACATAAAAAGAGGATGATTGATTGATCATCATTCTCTTGCCAGGAGCTCTTCATCATGTTTTAGAGCTTAGTCCATCTGTTCACGGAATTTGATGCCTATCGGCTAGACTCTTCCTGATGTTTCATCCTCTTTTTCATTCTCTTGTTCATCCTCCAGCCCAAATATGCAATAAGACTGGCTGCTACTGCTAGCGAAGAAATTACAATTTTCTTGCGTTTTACCATATCTTGTTTTGCACTACCTTTGTCTTATAGGTTATGAGACCCTGACAAGGTCACAATATGATATTCTAATTATTTCATCATATTTGGTTTTCACAAGTTTCAAGCCGAGCTGTCGTGGTAACCAGACATAGTTTCTTAATGAAAGGGAATAGACCGAAAAGTCCCGCAAAAGACAGAATCCAATTGGCTGCCGTCTTCTAAGGTTTTATTTCACCTTGTTTTGCGAACTCCCGTAATATGGGGACAGGAGCCTACATCACATACAGTACAACGGATAGCTTATATTCACTTTCCCATCCCATGGACCCGCACAGATATTTCATATGAAGTGAAAACACCTAGTAGTACATATATGTAGACAAGGTGAAACACATATACAGCCTATGAAAGCAAAATTAAGTTCAGCACTTTATAAATATTTATTTTCTAAAGAACTTCACAACTTTGAATACCGCCAAATTGATCAGTACAAAAGATATCGCGGAAGCTGTTAATGAGCTAAGCATAGATGC
>JBAVTY010000725.1:0-2912 GCA_049696495.1 Candidatus Nitrosopolaris sp. | reverse complement strand
TGTCATCCGCTTGCCATCGAGCAGCATCGCTCGGGCGATTGACCAGTTGGTCCACTTACCATCAGGAGTGCGCACCACCCAGAATCCGAGGGTGTTGAAGTATCTGCCGCCGTCGCCTGCGTGGATCCTACCAGGTCGAGTTGGCGTTGACTGCCTCCGCGCCGTTCATGTCACAGGGGCTCGACCTGACGACCCCGCTCGCCTACTCACTCGGAGCCGGACTGTCTAGGGCACTCGGACTGGACGAGGCAAAGACCGCGGCTGCCATCGAGATCTGTGGCGCCAGCGGCGCCCCTCTGCTCGTCGTGCGGACCACCCCGATCTCGCAATGGAAGGGTCTCAACTCGTCCCAAGTGGCCCTGGGAAAATGATGATTTTGAAAGTTACTGCGTGACTGACATAGCTAACAAGCATGGAAGGTTAACTTTAGATATATCGCATGAAGTCAATATATATAGCATGGTATTTTGCAGCAGTTAAGCTACAAGCTACATTTACTACTAACCTGCTATAGGATCATTATCTCCTTCATCTGAGGACCGCAAGTGCGGTGACGTATTGTGCCACATTGTCCCACACATAACGTAAAAGGAATAAGTACAGTATTAAAACGATATGTCAACGGCGTTGTCGACGCTATAGAATCACGACAACGCGAACGTTAGCGTCGCCGGCGAATCCGTCCAGCGCCTCGGTGGGGGCGTCGCCCATCTCCTCGTCGAAATAGATGCGCCTTGAGCTGCCAAGTGTAATGACCGCAATTCCATCGGCTACTCTTGTCGTCAGAACCTCTCTCTTCTGATAAACTCTTACGTTCTGCAAGAATCTTTTCAACGTACTCACATCCTCTTATCTCTTTAACTAATGTCTCCGCAATTTTATCAGTTCCATCTCTCGTTCTGACTGCGAACTTGCCAGCGAGAAGCGGAGAATATTGATAAACTTCAGTAGATGTTACATTATGCCACACAGGGAGAATGACCTTTTTATTGGTCAACATTTTGTTAACCAGTGCCTGTTGTTCTTCCATGGGCCACTGTTTCTTAAAAGAGGTGGCGGAGTTAATGATATTTGAGTTTTCAAGTCTGGTAGAGCAAACCACGTTTCCAAACCAGTAGCTGTCCCATGATATCGCTCGGAGTAATTGTTTACTTCTTCTAATAGCTTTATTGATTCCTGTGAATTTTCCCATGTCGCGGTGGATGATGTACCGCAAAGATGATTTACTACCTTCGGGAATAATTATCGTCGTTCCAACGTATCCAGGCGCCTTCCTTTCAGATGTCAAGTAACGCTCAATCCAGTCATCGTAATCCTTCTGACGGCCAGGCTTTATGTTCCTACAAATGACCCATGTAACTTCGTTTTGATGAATGCCTGACAGTTTTATCACTAATCAATAAACTGCTGCGCTCTTGTTTCATATATACTTCATTTGTCCAATGTATAAGGATCATAACTGAAGTAGTAAAAGAGTTTATAATTCAAACATCAACATATTACATAATGATGATAGAATACAAAACTGTCAAGGTGGATGGCGTCAATATATTTTACCGAGAAGCTAAAAATCTGAAAAAACCAACTATTTTACTACTTCATGGATTCCCGTCTTCATCTCACATGTTCCGAAATTTAATCAGAGAACTTGCAGGCGAATATAATATTATTGCTCCTGACTATCCAGGATTTGGAAACAGTGACCAGCCTCCAATCGATGAGTTTGAATACACATTTGATAACTTGGCCAATGTGATAAACAATTTTGTTGAAGAATTAAAATTAGACAAATATAGTATTTATGTTCATAACTATGGTGCGCCAGTTGGATTCAGATTAGCAATCAAACATCCTGAGCGAATGCAAGCGATAATTACTCAGAATGGTAATGCCTACGAGGATGGACTACTACCTGCTTGGGATCCAATACGTACATATTGGGAACATCCCACCGAAGAAAATAAGGAAAAGTTAAAAAGCCTTCTTACTGCTGACTTTACAAAACATCAGTATGTGAACGGGACTCGCAATCCTACTGTAATCAGTCCAGATTCATGGAATATCGATCAATTTGTATTGGATCGTCCAGGCAATAAAGAAATACAACTTGCATTATTTTACGACTACCAAAATAATTTAAAACAATACGCTATATGGCAAGAATATTTTAGAAAACATCAGCCTCCAACATTAGTTGCATGGGGGAAAAATGATATTTTCTTTGGGCCGCACGGTGCATTAGCATTCCAGAGGGACATTAAAGATGTGGAAGTTCACTTATTAAACACTGGACATTTCCCATTAGAAGAAGATTTGTATGTTAGTGTCAATCTAATAAAACGTTTTTTGGGTGAAAGAGTCATCTTTTGATTTCACGGTTTCTGTTCTGCACCTGTATAGCGACAATATGGTATACATCTTAGTACAAGTCCAACGGTGTATATGGCTAATGGAGCAAATGGTGCAGGTGCTTTGGTATAGGTCAAAGTAATGGTCTGGTATTTTAGGATAAAGACGGTAGTGAGGGTGAGCCTCTAATGGATCACCTTCCGAATCGCCTTGATGTGTACGTAAACAGAGGTGAAGTAGGGTAGCACTTGATATACGCAATAGTTACTTCGTCGTCCCATGCTTCATATGCTTGTGGTCTGTCAATTCAAGCTGAGTTTTAAATTTTTCATCACATATAGTACACTTGAATTTCTTTCTACTAAAAATATCAAATTTCATACTATTATCAATAGAATTGAATTCATATAAATTCGCTTATACAATCTATTCAACATATTATAGCAATGCTATGGGTCTACATACGCTTGAGATAAGGCCAGGGTATTAGTCTTATTCAACATGGGGTTACAATCGTGACGGCAATTAAAATTTACAATGTCAAAAAGGCTAATGTAACAATT
>JBAVTY010000724.1:0-1971 GCA_049696495.1 Candidatus Nitrosopolaris sp. | reverse complement strand
AGATGTAGCAAAAAAGAATGGTGCTAACATCACTATAAATTCAAAAAAAGAGGATCCGGTAAAAGCGGTTATGGAGTTGACTGATAATTTGGGTGCTGATGCAGTACTTGACTTTGTCAATGCCTCTGCGACTGTGGAAACTGATATGAAATTTCTCAGACGAAGGGCAAGATTAGTGCTGGTAGGACTCTTTGGTGGTGAATTGAACTTAGGTTTAGTTTCGATGCCAACGAGAGCATACAGGATAATTGGATCGTATACCGGGACTATAAGTGATCTAATAGAGTTGGTTTCATTAGCAAAAAGAGGAGTTATCAAACCAGTTATTGGTGGGCGATTCAAACTTGATCAAGCTACAGAAGCGTTGACAATGTTAAC
Source organism: Candidatus Nitrosopolaris sp. (assembly GCA_049696495.1). Taxonomy (GTDB): domain Archaea; phylum Thermoproteota; class Nitrososphaeria; order Nitrososphaerales; family Nitrososphaeraceae; genus Nitrosopolaris. The sequence continues at coordinate 1,593 of JBAVTY010000724.1, read as the reverse complement.
TAAGGGCAAAATCATAGGCAGGGGTATAATAAATCCTTGAAAGGATCTGGTTCGCGCGACCACGACAATAAATCCTGCAACCGAAGAAGTCGTCAATACATACGAGATTATGACTAAGGAACAGATACAGGCTGGCCAGCATTCAAACCAACCAATACGGAATACGGAATCAAAGTATATACCTAAGTAGTTAGAAAGCCTTGTTAAAGACAATTGGGAATATTGAACGAATGGCATCAAAACAGAGGATTGTAGCAAGCTTCAGAATTCAGCTTTGTGGAGGTGAAGGTTGTGTTGTAGACCGGGGTCAATCGTTTTGGTCATTTCCGCCATTCATGCCACTTCCTCCGTTTCCACCATGTCCGCCCTGTCAACCAATAGAATTTACACCATTTGCATTACAGTTATTTGTTGTACACATGCCACCATTAATGCCAATGCGTGTTAAGGTGAATGCATGCTGCGAATGAATAGTTGTTAATATGCCTATGCTTAAAACAAACCCTAATGTGGCCACTACATGCATAGAGACCTCTACTGTACCATCGCATAGTCCACCATTTTTATGAATTACATTAAAAGGTCACCAAGGAGGACTTAAACGTTCCAGAGGACCATCTCTAGCGTGCCACTGGAATAGGTCAGTGGAAAGAATCTACGCTGCTACGATGTAAATAGTATTCCACGGATATTCATGTTACATCCCATGATAGATAGGCTTTAAGCGTTCCATATGAACATAGTTAGGCAGTATAATATGATGTTACCCACCATTTAAATATAACGGGCTGTTTAGATTTGATAATGTGTATTATTACTATTGCTGTTGGTGATGGTCAGGCATTAGAAGTATCTGGATATGAAATACGTTCAATACGCCCGTCCTAAGATGAACACTTGCTTCCGATAGCGACTCTCAAAGAGTTGGTGATAATTGTGTCGTAACAAATTGCAAATCGTGCATAGGATTGAAAAGAAATAATGGTTGTTCTTGAACCAATTGTACGCATAGTCGAAACTGGTTATTGTTATGTTTGTCATGGCAGCAGATTAATAACCGACTCTCATTCCTGTGAACTTATTTGCGCCAACTGCGGTCTTGTTATATCAGACAGAGTTGAAGACTATGAAAGCACAGAAAATGTTTCAAAAGCTCTTGATAATACCGAGGACCAATTTTCAGTTACACATTCGACTTCGACTCATTTATCTCATTATGATATGGGATTGTATACGACGACGCGGGATATTACTAGAGATGCGAATGGACATATACTAGATATCATAACACGGTAAAAAATGATTAGGTTAAAGAGATTGGACACTTCTACAAAGAATGCTTCAAAAAATGGGAATCTGAGGGACGTATTTGAACATTTAGATAACTTAAAACATGTACTTAATCTTTCGGTTCTTTATATAATATATTCTCAGTAAATTCGAATCTGAATATTATCTATTGGTTTTATTCCTAGCGCAATTGGTGGTTTTGATCGATATATAAAGCAGGAAATATATCGATATGAAATATCTTAGAGGTCGAATTGAGAGCGTAAACGTGATGTCTACCAAAAGAAATATTGTCCAATAAAG
>JBAVTY010000723.1:0-1589 GCA_049696495.1 Candidatus Nitrosopolaris sp. | reverse complement strand
CCACCATATTTTTTACAATAGTTCACTTCGCGGTATCCCGACAGGAAGTAGGCATAGGAATCTCGAATCCACCTCCTACGTGTAACCCCGTCACCATAAGAAGAATATATCCACTTAGGCATCTTTTTGTGAGTGGCCATGATGAGTGACGTATGGTCCTCCCTTTACTTTATCCATCCAAGTTCTCCCTCCATCATGACTTTGGACTAGGGCTCCCGCCTCTATCACGACAAAAATATAGCCAGCATTATTTTTATCTGGGGCAGTAAGTGATAACTAACTGGTAGTTAGCAGAAGCGGACTAGGTCCGTGTAAACGGGACCTTCATTATATTGTCCTGATATTTGCTAAATAGAGCTCCCTGAGATTCCTAAGCGGGATTGCTAAGCAGCTAAGCAACTAGCTACAGGAATATGGAAAGAACACTTACTACAGCAGAAAAGACTACTCAATTAATGGTAAGAATTAATGGGACAAGGGACTTATCAATGGCAACTAAAGAAGAATATCCCGAAAAATATGGCTGGTGGATAAGTGAACTAAATTCATTGGGGGTTAACACAGAGGCCAAATATGAGGAATTAAGAGACGTACAAGCACTTGAGAATCTTACTGATGATTTAAAACAAAACTTCATTCATGGGTACAAAACAGGTTATAGTGAAGATTAAAAGCCGTAGTATGACGATTTTTTGCGGTTATATCTAGAGTAGAAGTCATAATACCTATGAATCAACTATCATCTGAAGGAACAACTCTTGTAAGAATACAGATACATTCTGATAAAGTAAGGATTATTGATGCAATATGTATTAATTGTAACAAACGGTTTAAATCGATGCGTGCAGTCAGTATGCATTTAAAAATGACAGCAACACGTCATGCTGTGAATTTCATTAACTATGGAAATTACAGTAAGAAAACAGGACTTAGGGAATTGAATCACGCCGAAGCTTGAATTCTTTTCAACCTAATCTACTGCTTAGATGATGAAGAATTTAACAACAACAACAACAGGAAAAAAGAAGAAAGTTGCCACAGTCATTCTGAAAAATACAAACCCATAAAACACACATATGATAAAAAAAGATCTCTACTCCCGCTTCGATAGCTTTTATTCTGCATTTCACATCAATTCCATTCTTCCACATCTCATCAAACAAAGAATTGGTGGTTAATATACAGAGGCTCATTACTGATTAGGAAACTCTGATTCATCTTGCCACCTTTCATCTTTTCTACTGTTCCTTTTTTTGGCAAGGGAGTGGATTACAAAGAGGTAGGAAAATATGTGGATGCAAGAATATTGTCTATTGAGTTTAGTAGTAAAGCGTAAACTAGTAAAGCGGTCGTAAAATGGTCTATTTTCTATGTAGTCTTTCGGAACCATTTTGTTTTGCTGAGAATATCTTTATATAATATATTCTCAGTAAATTCGAATCTGAATATTATCTATTGGTTGTATTCCTAGCGCAATTGGTGGTTTTGATCGATATATAAAGCAGGAAATATATCGATATGAAATATCTTAGAGGTCGAATTGAGAGCGTAAACGTGATGTCTACCAAAAGAAATATTGTCCAATAAAG
>JBAVTY010000722.1:0-3127 GCA_049696495.1 Candidatus Nitrosopolaris sp. | reverse complement strand
CTAATTGAGTCAAGCTTTATTTGACTGTAGCCACGTAGTCACTTATGTAAAAGAACAAGGATCCCGTTTAAGAGAATTCATTTAAGAGAATTAGAATTAGAAACAGAAAAGGACAATGAATAAGACTAATTTTATGTGACCTTTATCTGAAGATATCTGCACACAAATTTTCTTCTGTATGTGTTGTGATGCCTGCAATAGAGCAGCTCCAGGAACGACTATTCATGCTCAGCCCTAACTTGAACGGAGATCGGTGCAATTTTCTTTAGTTGAATGTTCCACAAAACTCCTCCTCCTCCTGTAGACAATAATACAGCAAGCTAAGCATACTAATGTAAGATAGTTCTCTGATTTCTCTTCGTATCTTACTAGCAACTTTCTGAATCTATTATGCCAAGAATTTGTTCTTTCTACAACCCATCTCTTTGCAGAATATCTTAGCTCTATAATCGCCTCTATGACGTATATTTGGAATGTATCTCCTTTTGGTGATTTCTTTTTCTATTTCTGGAAAATCATGGGAATACCGTCTAATGCATCCTCAGTTGGTTGAGCGCATTAAAGCTCGGAGTAAGAAATGGTATAAAGACAACCTTGAGCGTCATAAAATTGCTAAGAGGAGGTGGGAAGAGGCTAATCCTGAACGTGTCAAGTTCCTCAATAAAAGATGGAGAGAGGTCAATGCTGAGTATTTGCGTCAGAAGCAAAGGGAATATAGAGTTGCTAGGGCTAAAAGGGCTCAAGAGAGAGCCGTGCTTTGAGGGGCTCTGAAAGACTTAAACATGTATTGGCCTGCTTCACAGACTGGCTAATAACAAAGGTCAGATACCGATTTCGCTACCAAACTTGAAGAAGCATAGCCCAGACCTTTATAACTTGATCATTAGCTGGTAGTAGGATATGGATGATAAGAAAGATATACATTGCCCGGCCGCACGGTCTCATTGCTTGTGGACAGATCATGTTATAATTGAAATACGTTGATTCCAGGTTCGGTAGTGTCGATGTTACTAAATAAGTCATACTATACTACTGATTTTAAATAGTTACAGGCAGTCTGTATTATATGACTCAAACTGAATTGATTCCAAAACGACTTGACGGAAAGATTGCAGTCATCACTGGTGGAAACAGTGGTATAGGCCTCGCCACGGCACAGCGCTTCGTCGATGAGGGTGCCTACGTCTTTATCATCGGCCGGCGCCAAAGCGAACTCGATCAAGCAGTCAAGCAGATTGGCAGAAATGTCATCGGTGTTCAGGGTGACGTCTCAAATCTAGCAGATCTTGATCGGCTATATGAGACGGTGAAGCAGCAGAAGGGCCGGATCGATGTCCTCTTCGCAAACGCAGGCGTAGCTGAATTTGTACCATTAGGATCAATTAGTGAATCTCATTTTGACAAAATATTCAGCGTCAATGTAAAAGGGCTTTTGTTCACAGTACAAAAGGCACTTCCGACGTTGTAGTATCTAGTAATCAAACACAAAAGTATCAAAGAGAGATGTTAGAATACGGGGACATTTACTTCTTTTATATACCGAAAGTAGCGTCGAAAGAAGTAAACAGTATTGATGATGTCAGACGATTTTTAGATAACTGGATTGGGCTAAATGAATAATATTTGGATCAACTAGTCTATCCGATTCTTTTAATGACTTATTCATTTCAAACGCTATTTCTGTCCTACCAGTTCCACTCCTGTATATAGTGCCTCGCAAGCCGCTTGTGGCACAATGAATACCAAAAATGTTAACATAGAGGAAAATCATGGTCCCTGATGCCAAAAACTTGGTAACATTTGACATTTCTGAACTCAAAACTTACCACAACCTTTCAGCTAATGAACCTAACATAAATTCGCAAACTCCCTCAACAGGTATTTGACGGGTGTGGTCAAGTTAAAGTGTTTTGTACTTCTACTTCTGCCTTTAGATTTGTAAACCTAGGTTGATACCAATAGATTGTATTTCATTGTCTCCAGTATTCTACTGCAGAGTTCGGACGATTCCTTTGGAAAGTATTCAACTTGACATCATTATTTTTCTACTTTATCCATTTTTTTCCCTATGTCTTTCTGTTATTGTCCATTTCCCATAATGCTTTTTTAGCTCTATAAAGATGTCCTTTTTATCATGAGTCGTTCAGCAAAAGAATGGTCTAGTCCACAGCATGCTCTGGCATATCTAAATGTAGCAGATAATCTTCCACATAGATCAGAAGGTGAAGCTGTATTGATAGATCACCTACCTGAAAATACTAGACGTATTTTGGATCTAGGAACAGGAGATGGAAGACTAATTAGATTGATAAAGGTGAACAAGCCAGACATAGAAGAAGCAGTAGCACTAGACGTATCTCCAACAATGCTAAAATCTGCAAGAGATCATTTTGCTAATGATTCTAGGATAAAGATTATAGAACACGATCTCAGTCAACCTCTGCCAGATTTAGGTTACTTCGATACTGTTGTATCGAGCTTTGCTATCCACCATCTTAAACACGAACGTAAGCGTGAACTCTATGAAGAAATCTATGACATCCTCAATCCAACAGGACTATTTTGTAATCTAGAACATGTAACATCGCCATCTGTTCAATTGCATATTAGATTTCTGAAGGCAATCGGATATACTCCAGAAAAAGAAGGTGGAGTTAATAAATTGTTACCAATGGAAATACAGTTAGGCTGGCTAAGAGATATAGGATTTGTGGAAGTAGATTGTTATTGGAAGTGGCTTGAGATGGCTCTCTTGATAGGATATAAGGCATAATAATAGCATCACGAGAGCTTCTGGAGAGCAGAAACAGTGATTGGATATTTTGGCTTTGACAGGTCGCTATACGGCATCGGGAGTTCCGTTTGCTCAAATAATTGGTCCCCAATATCGTCATTGTCTTAAAATTTCATCGATTTTAACTCTAATTGTTTTGCTCATCTATTTTGAGTTTATTTTTAACTCTCTCAGTGTGGTTCTTTCCAAATCAACGCTAAACCTCTTCCCCAAACTCCTTCTTGCTTAGGATCTCTTGCCTTTCGTTCTTCACGTTACTGGTAATAGATTTTCGGGATGCAAAGTAGAAGATCTTTGATACGGGATATACAAACATACAGACATACAGACATA
>JBAVTY010000721.1:0-2677 GCA_049696495.1 Candidatus Nitrosopolaris sp. | reverse complement strand
ATTAATTTGTCAAAAAGCCAAGTACTAGTTTACTGTAATTGCCAATTGATTAACTTACAATGCTCTTAAGTGATGCAACGTCGCGTGAGAGTCGATACATCATGAAATTCATAATGGGAACGTTAAGGCTAGGTGTTGCCGATTATACAGTAATCGATGCATTAACATTGGCATTTACAGCTGACAAGTCCAATAGACAACTACTAGAACATGCCTATAATGTTTCGAGTGACCTAGGAACAGTAGCCAAACTATTAGCTATAAAAGGTCTTGAATCCCTCAGATTACTCAAAATTACATTATACAAACCTGTCAGACCAATGCTGGCAGAGCGCGTAAGGAGTGCTGAAGAAGCGATGGAAAGAACGAAACACCAGCCTGCAGCAGCAGAGTACAAATTAGATGGAGAAAGAAGGTCGAGCTCTTTTCAACAAGGCTAGAGAAAATTACTCATCATTATCCAGATGTTGTCGAAGCAATCCAACAATTGATCAAGCTAAATGAAACAATATTAGAAGCTGAAGTTGTAGCAATTAATACTCAAACACGTGAATTCCTACCATTTCAGGAACTGATGCATCGCCGACGAAAACATGGGATCAAAGAGGCAATAGAAAATTATCCGGTAGTCATCAATATTTTTGACGTACTATATATCGATGGAGAAGCTAAAACTTCTTTGCCATATCTTCAACGACGTAAGCTAATTGAAAAAGCCATAAAGGGTTTAGAGAACTAGAGGGTCGAACTGGTCCCACAAAATATTGTAAAGAAAACAGAGGATCTTGAGAAATTTTTGGCTGTTGCTATAGAGCATGGCTGTGAGGGTGTTATGATAAAGCAGCTATTAAGCTCATACAGAGCAGGAGTTTGCCTGGATTAAGCTAAAACGTGAGTATCGAAGCGACCTTGCTGATACTTTGGATTTAGTTATAGTTGGTGCACTCTATGGTAGAGGACGCAGAGTGGGAAAATATGGTGCCCTTCTTTTAGCCGCATATGATTCTAAAGCAGATATGTTTAGAAGTACCTGTAAGGTAGGAACGGGTTTTACCGACTCACATCTTGAGCATTTTTACAAAAATCTAGAAGAGACACAAATTTCTCATAGACATGCGAGAGTCGAGACCGGAATGCAAATGGATGTATGGTTTGAGCCAAAAATAGTTATCGAGGTCAGTGCGGCTGAAATAACTCTTAGTCCTTCAGATACTGCCGGTATTAATTCAATAAGAGAAAAATATGGGCTTGCTCTCAAGTTCCCAAAATTCACTGGCAAGATAAGAGTTGACAAGAATCCTGAGGACGCTACTGAAGTAGAAGAATTGACCTCAATGTATAAACGGCAGATGAGAGTAAAAAAGAATACGAGAACGAGATCCTAAAAATTGTGTCTTCCGAGACAAAAGCGTAAAAAATGAATTACGCTGACAGCTGTCTCTTATATCTTACTAGACAATTATAATCACATCGTAATAAATCTATAGGCAGACGTTTCACACATACACATCCCAATGGATGCAAAATATGAGGCCGACACCTGTGTCACCGTTAGTTTCATATCTGATATTATACGGCTTATTTCGTCAGACGATAATAATACTGGCAATAGTGTCAATGTAGGAGATTTCCCGTGTATTGCGACAAGAAGTAAGAAAACTTTCCTTTTATCTTCTGTTTTTTAGTTCCAGGTTCACCTTAAACATCGTAATTATATCTTCTAAATTCTCGTCAGGAGCAAACCTACAAATCGTAATCCAGTTCCTTGTTATTCTTGCCTCTATCTCGCAAGTGGCTTTACTGTCATCTTCTCGTATTTCTGTTCGAACGTCGTAGCGGTGCCTCAGGATTTCCTCCAGTTTGTGAGCCACACTCGGTGGTGCACGTACCAAAATCTTGCGCAAGGATATATTTTATCTCACTTCTGACCCCCTTAAAAGTAATCGGTTAAGGAGATCGATTGATCTGTGGAAACCGTCAATCTAAGATTATTTAATCTATGCATGTTGTGGGCGAGAGATATCTCTGTTTTCAATCTTGATGTAACTTGTTCTCCAAAATAATCGTTTTATTACCGAAACTATAGTTTCATCCTTGTCCTTGAAGCATATCGCAATAAGTATTATTTATTCAGACATACCTTGACTCAATATGTATATTGTGTTATGGTCTTAGAAAGCTTTGATGAATATAAATGAATAAAGATTAGTTAGATCGATTCTATCCCAATTAGCATAAATTTTCTAACTAATACTTGCAAGGTGATATCTTTTCATCTCCAAAAACTTCCTGGAAATAGCCTTTCTTGTTCAAAATTCCTTACTGCGTTGAAAAAAAATTGTAGAAAACAAAAGCTACTTGGTATAGGTTGCTGTACTTTGTAGAAAAATCGTCTTGTTAATTTATATTAGCATCACCAAAAAGGTATAGTTAATTCATTCAGAAATTCGCATTTATACAGTTATCGTTCACTTTACACAAGGACAGACATATAAGTAAACCTGATTCGACTATTTTCTTTTATTAGATTGTTACGTTGACTTTTCTGAATGGTTCAGAGGACATTCTGGTTCGGCATACTGGACAAAGAAGGATACAGAGAAAGCAGAGATATTTCGCAAAATAGAACCTTACTTGACGTTTCTAAATATACCACAGCTGGAAAGACAAGGGGCAG
>JBAVTY010000720.1:0-4416 GCA_049696495.1 Candidatus Nitrosopolaris sp. | reverse complement strand
TGATTAAAAGACAGATATGCTTTGTACATTAATTTTGTTTTGGTAGCTCCTCCTCCATTTGCTGCATCTAAAAGTAGCCCGACTATGTCGCTTCTGCTTCTGTATTTCATATTTCAATATCGTGACTAAAACTAACTATTTATAAGAAACCAAGCTTAGTACTAAGGTTTACGTCTATTCTATTGTATGATACTATTTTGTTGTTTTATCGATTCTAAGTATTTCTATGTACAATTATCCATTGTACTAGAGATTTTTATACTGTCGAAACTATCAGGAATCTAATTTAGACTACGCGATAACCTATCTGTGTTTATTAGAAGAGTAAAGAACACCATTTCAGATATCATACGATTACACGGAAAAGAGCGACACATTTGATTAGCTTATATGATTAGTTACTGATAGAAATAACAAGATGCAGGAAGCTTTTGTAAACGAAATTCTATTCAGCACACCAACGGCAATTTGTACCTAGAATATTTGCATTTTGAGTATTTTATAAATATGACATAAATGATGTGATTGAACATGTTAGAAGAAAATTGCATTTTCTGCAAAATCGTCGATGGTAACATTTCTGCAAGGATTATTAGTGAGAATGATAATGCTATAGCATTTCTAGATGCATTTCCCTTATCGGTAGGGCATACTCTGATCATTCCAAAAAGACATTATTCCAAAATACAGGATATGAGTAGGGAGCATTCATCTGCAATATTTGATATGCTAAGGGCTGTAACGGCACCAATAGAAGAGTCGTCGGGATCCAAGGCTTCAACTATAGCAATACATAATGGAATAGAAGCGGGTCAAGAAATATTCCATGTTCATATCCATATTATTCCTCGAATCAGTGGTGACGGAGCAGGACCAGTTCATTCAATGTTTAAGACCAGGCCAAAGATTAGTTCCGAGAAGATGGATTCAATGCTTGATAGGATAAAAGAACGTCTTGAACTCTAAATTCTTATTTCATACGTGAGTTAATGAAATTCTGATACTGTTTACCACCTTACGACACAGATTTAAGGGTGTTTTACTTATTTGTATACGCTAGATAATAAGTGAAATGCAGCGCATGGCTATATGAGATTTGCGCAGGACACAAAATCAATTTATTTGTTCATCGTCAAGCCCTCTGGCGTTCAGGCTGCAAGATAGAATGCATTCTTGTAACCTTATTTAACTATACGAATAACATTCCAGGGTAGTCATTACTGTCGTTATTGAGGTTCGAATTCTCTGTTTTTGGCTTCCAGTTGTTTGCTATAAAGGACAGGAAAGTTTTCTGGTACAAAATTTAAATCTAGAAATTTTTGAGGAAGGGTCTTTATTTGATGTAGGTGAAATCTTTGAATCTCTTTTATCGACGGCATCTTAGACAAAATTACACCTTTATCAAAAATTTTTTGCAACAGAGTAAGTGAATTCACCGGTTTGTCTTCATTTTCTAATTCTATAAGATCGCTTTTTATTAATCCGTTTTCAAAGATTCTGTATATTTGCTTGGGACCAGGATATGATCTCTTTCCAGAACTAGTCTTAATTTTATAGATTATTCTTTCGTCAACTCTCACTTCATTATTACCTAGTGTTGAGGCGGGTACTTTAATTGCGACTAATTTGTAAACTCCATTCATAGCCGGATCATCTCTAGACGTGCTAAGCTCCGTCCCAACTCCAAAGGAGTCAATCGGGGCACCTCTATTGAGCAGATCATTAATTAGATATTCATTGAGATCTCCGCCCGCCATGATCTTTGTATTAGTATATGCGCCGCCAGAGGCACCGTCAAGCAGTCTTCTTGCTTCTAGACTTAAAGAATAAAGATCTCCACTATCAAGTCTTATTCCAGTCGCATTTATTCCCGATTTAATTATCTTTTTTATACCTGCGATACTATCATAGGTATCAACGAGCAAAAATCCTGACGGGAACACTTTGTTAAATTGTTTAAATGCTTCTTCTTCTTTTTCAAAACTCATTACGAAAGAATGACCCATTGTACCAAAGATAGGTATTCCTAACTTGTATCCTGCTAGAGTGTTTGAAGTACCTACACAACCTGCTATATAACTTGCTCTGGCTGCTAAAAGGGCTGCTTGTGGGCCATGGGCGCGCCTTGAACCAAACTCTATAATGGACTTTCCTCTTGCCGCCGTAACTATTCGCGATGCTTTAGTAGCTATCAGGCTTTGAAAATTCATCATAGATAGAATGTAAGTTTCAACTATTTGTGCCTCGATGATAGGGGCTTCAATTCTTATGACTGGTTCGTTAGGGAACAAAATAGTGCCCTCAGGAACTGCCCAAACACTCCCTGTGAATTTGAAGTTTCTTAGATATTCAAAAAAATCTTCCCCGACATCTTTGAATACTTCTAGAGATTTTAGATAAGATAACTGTTCTTCGTTGAACCTTACACTCATCAGAAAATAAAGCACCTGTTCAAGACCGCCAGCTACTAGATATGACCTATTCCTTGGTGGTTTTCGGACAAACATTTCAAATATGCCCTTTGTTTGATGACAATCAGAATAGTAATAGGCAGCAGCCATAGTAAACTCATAAAAATCCGTAGCAAGCGCAACATCTCCCCCATCCGCATTTCCCAAGAGTCCTTCCAAAATAGAACCAACTAATCATCAATTAGTGAATCTATATTCTTTTTCTAGCGTTTCGGAGTGGTGAATTACGACCCTTATAATGGTCAGGCTCCTTTTTCGTGCATATTTACAGAAAAATGAAAGAATATCCAGTACAGGAAAAACATTATCGTCGAGACAAGTAAACCTTCAAAGACAAAAGCCAAATGCTTGAAAATCAAATATTTAGGAAGAAAAGTAATTTCAGGTCTTGATTAATGCGTTACAAGGCAAACATTGAGTTAGCCTCGTTGTGGAAATTTGGCATGTGATCCTAGAATAGAAGACATATTCTTTGATAGAATAAATTCCGAAACTAGTGGAAAAGAATAACAGCGAAAGATGTAATGGAGATTTGTTCCAAAATTTCTACCTTCAATCCAATGTTGAACGATTCTGGAAATCATTCAATATAAAGATACTTTGCGGTTATGATTTTAGGTATCTCTCATGCGGCGATCTCTCTGTGGATAAGGATATTCCATTTGGCGAGCGGTGGCCTGAGCAATCTCGATCCCAAAGAAGTGGTTCACAATGCGTAGGGCCAGGTCTATTCCAGCTGAAACGCCTGCTGAGGTGAAGATCGGTTCAACCAAGGTGAATCTGACGTCTTCACGTATTTGAGCCCGTGGTGCAGACTCACGTAAGAAGTCAAAAGCACGCCAATGCGTTGTTGCTTCACGTGCGTCCAATAAGCCTGCTTTTCCAAGAAGACTCGAGCCTGTGCACACTGAGGCCGTCAGCCTTGTCTTAGCAGCGCGAACTGCAATCCACTTCAGGAGAGTATTATTCCTTACTTCCTTACGTGTCCCCCAGCCGCCAGGCACAATCAGTAAATCAAGATCCGGACAATTATCGGTAGTCACGTCTGGAGTTAAGCGTAGGCCGCCAATAGCCAAGACCTGGTCCATCTTTTCTGAAACCAAGAGCACTCTGAATAGTGACGATTCTTCCCGTCGATGCTCATCATTCAAACGTGTTACCGAAAATACCTCAAAAGGTCCTGCAACATCTAGGACCTCCACTTGATCGAAAATTAGGATCCCAACTGTAAGCGGCACCTGGTTTTGGTTTATATTAGAAACCACACAGTATATTCTGCACCTTTTCTTTTATGTATGTCCACTTGAAAATAAGAAGATACTTCAATGTATTCAGTCAAACATATCAATACGAAATCACACTATTGTAACAAAGATGAGCCATACCGTTACATTAAATATTCTAATAGCTGGGTGGTTGATGTCAATGTTAATGTCAATGTTAATGTCAAAATATTTTTAGCATTTGCCATCTGCGAAGATGCGATAGTCGTACGCACTAATATAAAAGACAATACTACGAATATTACTTGATTTCCACTTACGTTCGCTGGAAGGTTAAATGTTCATAGAATTTGCAAAGAAAACATATATTAACAGTTAAGTTGATTCTCTTTTTTTAGAATAACGATAATTCCAGAAGATAATTTACGCAAGGATTAAAAATTCTAATCCGGCCAACATCAGTTTAAAATTCTCATCCCTAAATAGGTAGTGTCAGCGGACCGAATAACAGATGGGTTTTTCGTGACTTGCCTAGTAATTAGATGTCATGTTAGCCATGCATGTATAATTAGGCACACCTAATATTTATACTAAGGAAAGATTCGTTATGCTCCTAGTATACTACAGGTTATACATGACATATACATTAACAGGATTTCTATTTGACCTTGACCAAAGCAATGTATGTAGGGACTTGGCTATCCTAGAACCATTAGTAAAAG
>JBAVTY010000719.1:0-3503 GCA_049696495.1 Candidatus Nitrosopolaris sp. | reverse complement strand
AGAGAATAGACACAAGTATCAGTCTGGTACTACTGACATGTTTAGACAAGTACTTGTTGATTCATTTGATACAGGTAGAGGCTATACTCCCATAAAAGAAATAGATCGTCAAAAATAGGAAACGAGCAGCTAATGAAGGTCCGTCAATATAGCTGGTGATCTAATCTACACCGTTCTTGGATCGCGTTATAAGATACTGAAGTTTACAATATATGGGGCAAGTATGAGGCTAATTGCATTTTTTCCATCACTTGAATCTGTGTGTCTTTTAATCCAATTAGTTTTAGGACTATTTTTAATGGTTCTAAAGACTCTTCGTATAGACCCTTACATACTCTGTTCACCATTCGAGACACCACCTGTTGGGCTTACAAATATCACTCCTAATAAGATAACAACAAATGTCACGATTAAAAAAACTAGTGTTGCATTACCATATTCTATTCTACAAACCCAGTCTAACTCGCATACATCATTCCATATACTAATAATACCCCCAATCTATACAATACCCTTCGTCTAATATATTCTATCCTATTCATATGATGAATCACTTCTATGTTACCGCTAATCAATAGTTACGCAAAAAATGGTAAAAGTTTCTATATGATTTTCGTTTTATTTGTCATATTAGAGATATCATGTAATAGCGCTAGATTGTACTATATACATAAAAAGCAATAATAATAGTATTGGATTCAAACACAGTTATTGTTGTAGTCTGTACCGCTCTATATGTTGGTCCACTAACATGGTATTCGTTAGAACACGAGATTTTCAGCCATTAAGCCCCATCGAGATTTATCCTGTTATCACTATGCGATAGGGGGTTGAAGTTTGTATATGTTATGTGTTGTTGCGATGTTAACTTTTTGTAGTCAGAAAAAGTGGCTACTCGCATCTCACAGGGAATGTAAATGAGTAATGACCCGACTGACAGTAAAGGACGGGCTGTGTATTGTATATGATATATGCATCATCGTTTGGACAGCCTTTAACATTACCTGCTTCCTGCGCAAATGCCTATCCCAATTAGCATAAATTTTCTAACTAATACTTGGAAGGTGATATCTTTTCATCTCCAAAAACTTCATGGAAATAGCCTGTCTTGTACAATATATAAGGCCGTCTTTGTATTCGCGCTATTGTGTGCACGATCCCTTTACAACGTTTGACACGCATGTGGCCGCAAGCGGGCAAACATATATGGCCATATACGTCCCACAAAACAAAAGACGCACAAATAGTAAAACCACACCTTGACCACCTGTTCCACCTTTAGCACTTAAGAGGGTGTTCAACTGATATTTTATGCCTTCAAGGGTCCACTTAAGAGCCAATCCATGCCCATCATCTTTTCTCGTGACGCTGTCTCTACTACTGTCCCTCCTTCAGTAATGTGGTTCCATCGCATATGATATCATTAACCCGCCCCAACAATTCCAACAGTGTAGCTGATACGGCTGGTCCGCCCATTTGATCTCTAATCTAGCGGCCATCTTCCAGAAGATCTTGTATATGTTCCTGTCTACAACACGGCACATATGACAATAGTAACTCCTACGCCGTAAGTGTATATGTCATTCTGAATTAGACTAAAGTATTTCTAGCCACCAAGGTCATATAAAGACAAATGCAACGTGGATATCTGATCTTGATTGTTGGTGGGGCTCTTCTAGCCTCAGGTATTGTTATTTCAGTAATATGGGCTGGCTCACTGGGTGGCAGAAACATCCTTCAAAATACTATTCTAAATGGCGTGTCTATTTATCCTTCTGGGACGGCGACTGCAATTACCCAAGTCAACGATGTGAGCCGACCCTTGTCATTGGTAATTAGCATAGAGCCGAACCATAATACCGATCAGGCAAATCCTACTCTTAGAGAAACCCTCAGAAACCCTAACGAAGAGGTAATCTCAACCAACGAATTCACAAGACAATTCTTGACTACAATCAAACCAGATGTCATAGGCAAGTATACTCTCACTGTTGATAACCTAGGAGGTAGTCTTGTCAGTGTTGGTATATTGTTTGGAAATCTTCCGTTTGTAGGTCAGAACAATCAACTTAATCTAAGTTTATTTGGAGGCCTTGTAACAGGAGGAATTCTAGCCATTACTGGGATCATTGCTCTGATAGCAGGCCTTGTGGTATTGATAGTGGATAGACGAAGAATTACAAGAAACAAAACGACTAGCACATGACATGACAACGTAATGGAGCATAAGCAGCTTGGTTCAATTAAGCAAAGAAGTAATTTATGGAAGGGACTGATTTCACGTCGCTCCCTGCTTCGCGTTATAGGAACATTATATGTGATATCTTCAATGCAGCCTAGATAATCAATCGCGTTTGCATATTTCATAATTTCAATATATGTCATTTTGGCATATATGCTTTAGTTAGAATGAAAAGTGGAAGCTTATAAAATAGTAAAGAATGTAGTATGGAGCTTAATTTTGATGAGCCTACTCCCAACAACAAACGCCTAAACTCATCCAAGGTAATAATGGATTGTTATCGATGATTCAGCGATAAGGATCGTAAGTGGAACTACTGGCCAAGACGAAAGAAAATAATAGTAGAAAATGTCATAATAAAATATGAAAATAGTGGACCTTACTCTTGAAATTACTTCAGATATGATAACCTTCCCTGGATATCCGATGCCTACTTTTATAAAATGGTCAAATTTTGAAACTCAAGGTTATGTATCAGAAATTATGTTTTTGAGCACTCATACTGGAACACACATGGATGCTCCATTTCATTTCAATCCGAATGGCCCAACCATAGATCGAGTTGAAATTGAAAGATACGTTTGCAATAATGCTTTACTCCTGAAGATACAAAAAGATTCGAATCAAATGATTAGTAGTGATGATATAACACGTAACAGTAAATATGAAATAAAAGAAAAAGATACAGTTGTCTTCTCGACAGGATGGGAAAAGCGAATTAAGGAAAAAGATAACTATATCAACAATAATCCAGGTTTATCAAATGACGCCGCAGAATATTTGGTCGAGAAAAAAGTTAACGCCGTAGCAATAGATTGTCCGAGCATTGATAAAGGTACTGATAGTGGATTTATAGTTCATAAAACACTCCTATCAAACCAAATCCTAATAATAGAAAATTTATGTAATTTATACAGATTCAATAATCAAAAATTTACACTTTTAATCACTCCGCTAAAACTTGTAGGCGCTTCAGGTTCGCCGATACGTGCAATTGGTATTGAAGAATAATATCTCACGCCTCAGACTGCAAATACAATTAGTCCACACAATGGTATTGAGAATAATCAGTTCTCCTCTGTATGACATATATATACGTTAAGCATTCTCCAGGCTTTGTAGAAATCATGCTTTTGATTATGTCAATACACAGAAAGATTGGCTGACTATAATTCACCTACCTAAAAAGGCGCCATACATGAATCCTAACGAAAGAAGAGTTAACCAACAGATAAAGTCAGACGTATGTGCAAATAGGTTC
>JBAVTY010000718.1:0-2323 GCA_049696495.1 Candidatus Nitrosopolaris sp. | reverse complement strand
ACTTATGGCGATAAGTGTAAATATATACTCGAGGGTCTTTGTTCTCATAAATCGAGTCTTTTTTTATAATAGCTTTTTATATATACTCACTACACAGGAAGTATGAAATTCGACTTTTTTAGTAGGAAGAAATTCAAATGTGATATATGTAAAGAGAAATTCAAAACAGAAACAGAGCTCACAACACAGCAAACTAGAACATGGAGGGAAAAGATAGGCACTACACGTCAAGACAAAACAGAAGATATGCAAGCTTGACTAGTCTTAATCTAAAGTATTAACTTACCAGGAGTTTAGCGCAACATGGCCCAATAGGCATTATGGTCTTTGACCTATGAAGAACTTAGACGCTCAATTTGAACGCCTTGTCTTGTCATAATATAATAGCGATAAAAAAGAAAAGGTCAGAGTTTGCTATGTTTCTTTTACGATAATACCTTTGGTATTATTTTCATTGGAGTATTCGCTGTTGCGTCAACACTGTAGGTTACGGTAAACTTTGCTCCACTTAACGTGTGAAATGCTACCGCGCTTCCTACAAAAGCTGCGGTTCCTGATGGTACTGGGTTGGATGAAGGCATAAATTGATTTGGACCAATTAAGGTTATTGCGAGAGCGCCTGTATGAGGTTTGGCAACAAGTGGTACACCATGAGCAGAGTCTGCTGTTGTAACGTTATTGTATCCGTGTAGAATAGACTCGCATACACGCTCCATCTATTCGTGAATATTTCACACAAGCAATCAATGATTATGAAGAATACTGCCCCTCGAGAGGAAAGCTGATCTTCTCGAAAAGTACTCTAGACTATCGACGATTTCAATACCATCATATATCCACTAATATTAGGTTGTGAGGTTGGATCGATACCTTGCACCAGTTCATCAATACATACATGATTAAGCCGAGCCGTAGCCGTGTTCGCTAACAAACACTTATTATGTAACTGATCTGCAATGGAGTTAATCAATAAATCAATAATCATTATTGGGCTTACCTGATGGTCATTTTCTGATTTAGGGCAATGGGGTTGCTATTTGAGGGGCGTTATTTGTGGTAGTGGCAGGAGGATGACTACTACTAAAACTTCCACCATTGCCACCTAAGCCGGTAACATTTAGACTATAATATGAAACTAGGCGCCGATAGAATATGGTATGAGAGTTCATTTACTGGATAGACATAGAAAAGAATTGGTTACACACTTGCCTCTGAGAGGTAAAGGTTTTGACGTGGATTATAGAACAATCTTTGCAATTGATATCATAAAGCGAAGACGACGCCGGACTAATCATCTGTTGAAATCCAATGCCACATAACTTACTACAGAAGTATAAGCTTTCGTCAACAGATAAGGACTCCAAACAGAATGTAGGCGGCTAAGAAGATTAAAAAGAAATATTGTCTTAATACTACACTATGAAGCAACTAACATGCGGACATGTCGGATTGGGCTGTGACTGTGTTATAAATGCAGTCACAGAAGAAGATCTCATGAGAAAAACTATAGAACATATATGGGAATATCACGCCATAAAACCAGAAGAAATGACTTCACAGATGAAAGTCAAAATTAAGGAAAAGATCCAGACTTTCTGAATTGTATGATTTTTAATTACACAATATTTTTCCACACGACAACCAGACAAGCGATTCACTTCTCGAAGAACGGAAGAAAAGGTAAATTGTGATTGTAGTATATTAAATGAATGCCTAACGCTGAAGGTCATACTTCGAAAGATACTTCGAGGTCAAGGATCCTATAAAATACAAACTGGTAAGCCAGTCGAAGAAATAATCAAGGTTTCAGGAGAGATGGATGTAGATTTATTAGTAATGTTAAGCAGTAAAACTTCTTCATTTGTAAGAAAGATCCTTGGAAGTACGGTCAGAAGGGTTATTGATAGTGTTGAAAACTCTGTCCTTGTTGTACACGATCAATAAGCGATGCCCTTTCCCCTGAAACGGTCTCATATTTCCAGGAATGTTCTTGTTCAAGCTTTTTTTCTTACTAAATGATACCGGTATACTATAGTCGTCGTGTTTGCTAGGTATTTTTCAAATAAAATGATCGATAACCTCGTAACCATCATTATGGAGACATCTCATTTCTTCGATAAATAGACATACGCATCTTTTGGTAACGTCTTTTGGTATATCGCCGCTTTAACTATGTCAATTGTATTCAGTGCTGTCTTTGTTGTCTCTACTATAGCACTCGCAATATCCTTGATAGTTCCTCCTTCTTTCAGATCCTTAACAGTTTCGTTTACTTCGTTTGCGGTATCACGTATAGCAATAGTCGTTTCAAGTATTGCCCGTG
>JBAVTY010000717.1:0-3312 GCA_049696495.1 Candidatus Nitrosopolaris sp. | reverse complement strand
TTATCACTGTATATGTTCTAATACGCTGATTCTATATCGTCTCTCATTGTCGTCTGTTCCCAAAAAAAAGCTCGACGCCTTTCTCTTCTGGTATGTTCTTGGCGTTATACTGTTCCTTCTGTGATTTCTTTTTATATACAAAATTTATTGCATAAGTTTTGTCGATAATATGTAGTCGTACTAATATGATGGTTGATGTGGAATAGTAGGACGAATATACGAATTTCCTTTAAGATAGTTTACATATTAACAGTAATGCTAAAGAAAATAAGTCTTTTTATCTGGCCGCGCAATGGTACATGTTCCATACATACAATATACGGAGCTTTGGATATATAATATCCCAT
This sequence comes from Candidatus Nitrosopolaris sp., assembly GCA_049696495.1. Taxonomy (GTDB): domain Archaea; phylum Thermoproteota; class Nitrososphaeria; order Nitrososphaerales; family Nitrososphaeraceae; genus Nitrosopolaris. Next base: position 2,965 of record JBAVTY010000717.1, on the reverse strand, counting down.
TGGTAATCTACTGTATGAATTTAACATCCTTTAAATAATATTGCATTATTGTATTATATGTTAGGGTTTTCTATAACGAACTTTATATAATTCAACCTAATGGAAGAGGATGTTGGAAAGCATAACTTTAGCAATGTACTTTGTCATAGGATACCTCGCACTTGAGACAGCCTGGACAAAATGTATCAACAACGCAACAGTGCAAAGAATCATCAGTTGTGGTGGATTTTATATTATCTAGTATGTTTGAAAGTCTGATCTATATAGCGATTGGTTTTGTTGGGACTCTCCTAGCACTCGAGATAGGATGGCATTTTACGGCATGTAGTATAAACGACAAGACAATGAAGCCCTGTTTATTCAAACAGATAAAGTTGGCACTAATAAAATATATCCAATGAAACGAGCCTTTTATCAAAATTTATACTGGAAAGCGATAACAAGCATAATTACAGTGTAATTTTTTAATATGAATGCCTCAGACCGAATTTGTCTTTAGGTACTATAAAATGTAGGAGCTTCCGCCCAGATCTGTTACGCATGGAGTAGATAATTCCTACTCCAGATGCTTATCTGGAAGGTTTCGGTCTCTTAATGGTAAACTAAACACAAATATAGCTCCCTTTCCATCGGCATTATTCTCAGCCCATATCCTTCCCCCATGAGCCTCTACAATACTTTTAGATATGAATAATCCTATTCCAGTACCTCCAGGTGAATTTGTAACAAATTTAGAAAATAGCTTTGGCTTAATTTCCGGGTCTATTCCTGAGCCAGTATCTTTGATACTCACAACAGCTTGGCTATCTTTCTTTTCTGCTTTGATAGTAATGTTTCTTGCTCCTTCCTTGGTGGTGAACTTTATTGCATTACCTAACAAATTTGATATAACCTCAGATATTCTAACTTTATCTGCATTAACTAAAATCGGTTCTTTTTGTGATGGTTGTGTGAATACAATCTTTTCATTCCATAGCTCATTGCCAAAATCGTTAATGACATGTTGTATATTTTCAACTAAATCGATTTTTTCTTTATCTAGCTTTAGAGACCTGTCCTCGATTTTTGTCATATCCAACATGTTTTGTTCTAACCTTAGCAACCTCTTTGCATTTCTAATGATAATGTCAAGGTGTTCGATGTCTTTAGTGTTACTGTCTCCTACTGCGCCACCAATTTTCCTACGCCGAAGAATCTCTGCTAGGCCTAATATTGGCTGTATGGGTGCACGCAGCTCATGAGCTGCTATATTAATGAATTCATCTTTTAATTCATCTTTCTTTTTAAGTTCCTCATTCGTTGCTTCAATCTTCCTTGTCAAGTCTTCGTGGTTTTCAATAAGTTCCCTCATTGAGGCTGTCATGGAATTAAAAGATTCAGTAAGAACCGAGAGCTCGTCACTTCCCTTTTGGCTTACTGATACATCAAAGTTTCCTTTTTTTATTTTAGATGTTGCTTGAGTCAAATCAAATATTGGTTTTAGCATTCTCGCAATTAAATACAAAATTAATATTAGAATACCAACTATTAGAATGACAAAAATAATTTGATATATTATCAGATCGTCAGAATTCTTATCTGTTTGTTGTGCTAGTTGGGTAACCAATCTATCAGAAGGGGCGATTAGATCAGATGCCATTGATTCGAATTGTTTTTTTCGAAGTTGCTGGTCTATTTCTCTCGTTGTAGTTTTTAATGCTGATGACGAAGTCGTTGCTTTGGTCTGTTGATGGTGTGTCAATATTTGAGTAAGAGATGTTTTGTAAACGTTCCAATTTCGATTAACAGTATTCCAGAGGTCGAAAAAGTTCAAGGGAAGAGGTTTTAAATCTACATCTGAAACCATTCCTCCTTGTTTTAGGGTTATAATATTTGACTGTAATGCATTTACAGGAGCTTTTAGTTGCGAAACATCTGAAGTCCCATCCAAATATTTTTCGGTTTGTAACAGAAGATTGGAAGTAAGATACCTATCCTTGCCAGCAATATTGATTGAATTTCCTAATGATGACTGCTGAGACTGAAAATATGTCAGCACACCAAAACTACCAACAATTAGGATAATTTCAATTATAACTAGAAGACTGATTTTTAAGAGAATTTTAGAATTTATTCTTTCTAATATGTTAGGCAATTATATAACACACGCTTAATCCAATTCTGACATAATTCTTTTAAGCAAATAATCTATAGTGACTGGCTTTCTGATAAAGCATCCTAAGCTTATAGCTGGATATATCTCTCTTAGCGCCTCCCGGTTTATCTCTACAGAAGACATGAAACAAACTTTAACATTAATATCGACGAGCAATATCTTTTCACATAATTCAAATCCGTTCATATGTGGCATATTAATGTCAACCAAAAGAAGATCATAGAAATTTGGTTTGAATTCTGACAATGCTACAACAGCATTATTAGATGTATATACTTCGATTCTTTTATTGACATCGTTAGTGCTATTGCTATCTTCTATTACTGCTTTGAAAGTTATAGTGACATCTGCATCGTCATCTACTATCAATATTCTTTTCCAAAATCGTTGTTCGTCTTTGATGACAACGGGATACAACTGATCTTCTACACGTCTGCGAGCAATCATCTGATTACGACCATCATGTCAGTTGCTTCGAATCCATACAGTGGTATCTTCGACGATAATTTCATTTATCCGTTTCAGCAGCTCTTCGTTATCAATTGGTTTTCGAATAAACCTATTGGGAGGTAGTGAAGAAAATATATCGGAATACACGCTGTAGTACATTTCACCAGCCGTAAGAAAACAAACCTTAACCTTTTTATCCAATCTCTTAATCTCTCGGTATAAAGAAAAACCATTTAATTCATGCATCCTAATATCAAGTATTACTAAGCTGTAGTAATGAGCCTTGAACTTCTCTAATGCTAATAGAGGATCCTCGTATGAATCCACCACATATCCATTCTCGCTTAAAACCTTCTCTAG
>JBAVTY010000716.1:0-2211 GCA_049696495.1 Candidatus Nitrosopolaris sp. | reverse complement strand
GGGAAGATGGTAATCAAAGGCGTAGAGAGATAACCCTTCATTCTTTTAGACGATTTGTGAAGTCTACAATATCAGATCTTGGATATGCTGACTTTTCTGAATGGTTTATAGGACATTCTGGTTCTACCTACTGGACAAAGAAAGATTCAGAGAAAGCAGAGATATTTCGCAAAATTGAACCTTACTTAACATTTTTAAACATCCCGCAGCTGGAAAGACAAGGTGCAGATATACAAAGTAAGGTAGAAGAACTAGAACAACTAAACCAATCCATGAGAGATCGTGACAAAATGAAAGATGATGCGATAGCGCATTTATCAGACCAGCTTATCGCGTTAACAACTAGATTAGATTCAATCGAAAGACGACAGCGATAGAAGGCTTCGCTTTCAATGGCAATAGTGTAGTATTTTTCTTTCCACGTTATTGAAATAAATCGGGCTTCACCTCATTGAACTAAAGCTACGGAATCCAGTTGCTGCCCTTCCACCAGGAAATATAGCGCAAAGAGACACAATCATAATTTACATAACGGTACTGCGGAGATCGTTAGACTGATTGACTATTTAGCGGGCAGATCCTCAGGACAATATACGCCTAACAATCCATATCATAATATCGGTGGTACGGTTGCAGACAGCGTAGGTAATACTTTCCAGCCTAGATAGCTCCCTCGACAAGCACCTCTAGTAACATCGCAGTACTACACTAGTTCAATGTATCGACCTCTGCCAACAATGGATGAACAAAGTTTTGGAACCGGTTTGTCCCACGATACTATAGTAAAAATTGAAGAACTAAAAAGACTGCTGAACAAATATTCTCAATACCAAAATTATGATCCTGATGAAATTGTGAGATGGGCCATCAATGGTGCCGTTAAAGGTGACAACCAATTCCTTGATAAAAAGTTGGAACAACTTCGTATTATTGAATCACGATTTAGAAACGATTACCTAAAATAATTTAGAAAATCAGTGATGAGACCACAATAGAAGCAGAAGAAATGTCCTATGATGCACAAACACTTTGCCATTACTTCTGCTTCTAGTAATTTCCGCCAACTATACATAGATATATAAATCTATACTATAATTTCTTTAATTATAATAAATATTATAACATTTATGAATTATGTAATAGAATGCAGCAGATTCATTAGCTTATAACTAAAATCTAGAACCAACTGTCAAGATTCTCATGGTATAGATGGAAGCTACAAGCTACTTTACTTGATGCCAGTCCCATCATTTTAAAAATCAGATTGTGGTTTACCCCGGGAAATTAAACTTGAAGAACTAAAAAGACTATTGAACAAATATCCCGAATACCATACGAATCCTGACGAAATTCTAAAATGGGCATTGTTCCAGTAATGATGACAACAAGTTTCTTGATGACGTGTTGGAACAGCTTCGAACCATTGATAGTTTAGCAAAATATTAACGGGCTAGAGGCTAGGGATGCATTTTGGATGATGTTTTACGGTATCATTTGGATACACTAGCAAGTGCCAGTCTAGCAAAGCTACTAGACTAGCAAAGTGAGGCTAGTCTAGTTTACTATAACAACCACCTAGTATAAGAAGACAGACTGTACCTGTCGTGGTAGTCTCAGGTATTGTACTTGGTGGACATGGATTTACAATTGTAGTCGGAGGATTTAGACTGTAGGCGTTGTAGCAGCGATTGCTTCGTAGGTTGATATTACCGCCAGCAAACAGTAATACTGCTGCCGTCATAGGTATTATGCTGAATGCTACGCTTACTTTTCGCATAGTACTATAATATTACACTAGTTATTTACCCGACATGATACTTTCTTTATCTTAGTATAGCAGATATATATGTAAAAACAATACAGTATAATCTATAGTAGAAGATTTATATTCGAGACAGACCTCACTACACTAATATGTGTTCAAGCAGAGAACACCCACAAAGATACGACTGGTGGATAAACGAATTGGAATCGCTGGGCCTAAGCGTAAAGAAAATTAATGAATTCAATGATCTGGACGAAATCCGTGACCTGACTGAGATTATAAAACAGGATAAATTTCTAGACTATAAGACTGATTATTTTAGTGTTTCATTACCGTAGCAACTGTTATTACACCGTGACCCTAGACCAGCACACCTTAAGAATTTATAGCTGATTCAGGACCTCCTCTTGAATTACTAATAGCTACCTCATAGCCGGCCTTCGCAA
>JBAVTY010000715.1:0-2489 GCA_049696495.1 Candidatus Nitrosopolaris sp. | reverse complement strand
TTTCTAATTAAATCTTGATTAAATGGTCTTATATTTTGTACAAGAAAGGCTATTTCCAAGAGGTTTTTGGAGATGAAAAGATATCACCTTGCAAGTATTAGTTAGAAAATTTATGCTAATTGGGATATATTTAACTTTAATAGTATAGTTATTAGAGTATTTTCAGACGCGTCGACTTGTATAAAAATCATCCACTTTTGTTACTGCTCTAAAAGTCTCATCTTCGTTTAGACCGATTGCAAATTCATTTTTCTCTTTATTAGTATAAACACAAATTAATGGTTTAGAAATCTGCTCATATGGTTTGAATCGATTTATCTATTAAAGTTTCGAGCAGTTGTACTAATTCCGAAATGTAATCATGACGTCATTTCCTTTCATTAATTTATGATAATCCCAATCTGCTGGTGACTTTTGAAGCTTAAATTGAACATTTTCGAATTCAGTACAACAAATGTAACTTTTAGGAAGTCTTCCAGCTTTTGGATTGCTTATTCTTAATGGTTGGTCATGAGTATGCCACGGCATAGGAGATAATCTGGGATTCATCCAGTTAATATCATCGGGATTTGTCACGCCGAAGTCTTCCGGTTTATATGATGCAACCAAGCATTCCTTTCCCTGCTCCTTTAGTGTTCTTTTCTTGTAAACGGTTTCTAGACCAGACCTATAGATTATGAAGATGCGGATAATTGAATACCTTTCCAGCAGATAGATTCGCCAACTGCACAAGAACATAAAGGCATTCGAAGCCGCGACTTTCGTAGCTACTTACAGATTTTTACAAGTCTAATTAAAGGAACCGATTATAACTTTGGATTAACGTTGCTAGGATTCCAAGTTGGGTGGATAAGATCTCTTCTGATCCCCAACTTTCTGGTTCACTAATTAGGGGAGAAATTTATTGTTATATCTGAGCTTCATGCTTATAATATGTTGAACAAACGTCTAATAACATTCTCAGAATTATTACTTTAGCTTCCACAAGTTCCAAGATCATATGTCACTTTTCGAAATTGCGGTGGATCAGAATGACGTCAAGAGGCTGGGACAAAGGATGTATTCAATGGATGATATAGAGGTGGATTTAATTAATGTCGACTTTATCGAAACATTTTACAACATCATCGTAATTTTACACCCATACATTGCATGTTTTACCCCCATACATTATAACTTAATAAGCTAATTTGCCCACTATTTAACTGGGTAGATATTATTATGAGCTCAGATGATCTGGCGAGTAAATTATCGCAAAGCGGAATACCAGAATCTAGTAGGAACACGATAATTAGCTCTATAATCAAGCATTTAATGGATAGTGGTGAATCTAAGGACAAGGGTAGTACTAATAATAGAGGAGCAACAGGAGATGCTGCAAGTACCGTAGCGGATGCGGATAAGGATGTACAAACAGCCTTATCAAATATAGAACAATTAAGTCCTGATCATCCACTGATTCAACGAATTCAACAAGATACTGGGATACAGGATCCACAACTAGCAACACAATATACGGAACGGACTTTACGCGCGATGAAAGAACATGCTAACGAAAACCCCGAGAGAATGCGTTCAATAATCAGGAGCTTGCGTAGTAGGAAAGAAGGAAAGGATCAAGGGCAAAACCTCGATGGTAGTTTTTTACACGATGGTTATGATTCTTTTTAATCTCCACGCAGTATAAGAGAACAGGGAATTATTTAACAAATGCACACTCCATCGACGATACTCCTATGACATATTTTTGCTCTGCGATTGAGTCTCCCAAGACTATAAAGGATGTACAACGATTTGAAGGATTGTTGGATTTTCTTGGATTAAAAGGGATTCTAGACGGACATGGTCCAAGGATTTTTAACAAAACAAAAAGGACGGATGCCTAACGGGGTCAGGATTTGCAAGTGCTGGCAAAGCATCCATTTTACATCTTCTGCCTCACTCACGTCACTCAAAGTGTCTTTATGTTTCCATAAATGGAGAAGTATATCCTCACCTAATTCCCGTATCGATGCTTCATTAAGCCGATACAGCCGCCACACTCGAATGGCTGTCGTAATGACAGCCAATGATACAATTAATATGGATTTTTCAAAGGGCGTATAATCAAAGATGTATCAGATACTCAGAATACAAAATAAAAATATAGGGAAATGGACCTTGTTTCCATTTTTAGCGTTCAGTTGTTCTATCGTCAGTAGTGGTGGACGACGACAACGTGGTGGCCAGATGGATGGTGGACGACGACAACGTGGTGGCCGTATACTAATGCTAATGCTTGCTGGTTGCCAAGTGTAGGACCTAATGCAAACAGTAATGCTGCCGCTGCAATAGTCAAGGTGCTAAAAACGATGGCTGTCGTTGATTTCAATGATGTACGAAACATTTTCATGTGTGTATGCAATTACTGGGTGAAATGCGGTATTATATAAAGTAGATGACAAATACCATAAGGGGTACTCGACATCAGGCTTTTTATATAACAATAC
>JBAVTY010000714.1:0-7316 GCA_049696495.1 Candidatus Nitrosopolaris sp. | reverse complement strand
CACCTATTCCATCTACCGCTGATTATCTTTGGTTGGGTGCCTATGGATTTCTTGGCTACTATCTGTTCATGACATACAAGGAGTTCCATAAGAAATTCAATTTTGGCAGGAAAGCTCTGGTTGCAAGTGTAATTGGCAATGCCATATTTCTTAGCTATATTATTGCTCTCACTGTAAATTTATCTGTGCTATCTAGTTCAAGAGGTATTGAAATGTTTGCAGTCATAGTTGCTTATCCCATCTTGGATGCAACTTTGATGATTCCTGCAATCGTAATTCTTGTAGAATTTCGAAAAGAACCAGTATGGTTCATTCCTTGGATATGTGAATCTTTAGGCATTTTCTTAATCGCTGTATCAGACAGCTGGTTTGCACTGATTGTTCTAACGTCTTTAGTAGAACAATTATGGTTATCGGCACTGTTTTTTGCAGCTCATTTCCTTGTCATGGCTGCAGCATTATTGTGGTATATCAAATTGCTTATCCCATCCGCCACCACACATGAGTTTCAACACCGTAAAGAAGTGGTGACGACGATAGCGCCTACGAGCTTGACCGAAAAGGGGGTCGCTAAAAGAAGAGTTCCAACTATTGCAATTGCTGTTGCCGCATTGGCCGCTATAGTACTAATTGGCATTCTAGTCTATCCGTCTTCTCCGTTAAAGACATTATTTGCCAACACAAATTCTGAAGTAATAGTAGCCCCAAACGATGGAAAACAGAGTGTAACATTAGGTGCTCTCCTTCCGTTAAGCGGTGCATTGGCGAATCCGAAGATGCAGCCCTGAAGAAGTTAATGAATATTTTTCGAAAACCAACTCAAATACTAGAGTTGGGCTTATCATTGAGGATACGCCAACAAACCCTGCGATTAGTCTTGAAGAGCTCAAGAACTTGGCTGCAAAAGGTGTAAGAATAGTCATTGGTCCGGCAACCAGCGCAGATGTACAAGAAGTGGAAGATTATGCTGATAAAAACGGCATTTTAATTATTAGCCCGTCTAGCACTGCACGTTCTCTTGCTGTTCAAGGAGATAATGTATTTCGGTTTGTGCCCGATGATACTCATCAAGCTCAAGCCGTATCTAGACACATATGGCAAGACGGAGTACGAGTAGTTGTCCCGATCTGGAGAACCGATGTTTATGGGAATGATATTGTTAGTGCAGTGAAAAAAGATTTTGGGAAACTAGGCGGGATAGTGTTGGATGGTATTGGATATATACCTAGCACAGGCGACTTTTCTACAAGCCTTAACAGGATAAATTTTATCGTTTGGGATCAAGATTTGAGATCTTTAAGCTCGAAGGTAACTCAGGCAGTAGCTCACTATGGGGCTGATAAAGTAGGAGTATATCTTGTAGCTTTTGATGAAGTAGTACCTATTTTCATTGAAGCACAAAACCAGCCAGTGTTATCCATGGTAAAGTGGTATGGTAGTGGGACTTCTGCCCTGAACAATAAGCTTGTAAGGAATATAGAAGCTGCCATGTTCGCAGCAAAAACAGGTTTCGTCAACCCAATATATAGTGTCGATAATAATAATAATAGCTACAAGTTTAAACTCGTAGACTATCAGATTCAAGAGATGATAGGAAGGGTTCCTAGATCTTACGCAGAGGTTGCTTATGATGCATTTTGGGTAGCGGCTATAACAGAAAACGTCACAGCAGGAACTAAAGATATCAATTCCTTAAAGAAAACATTCCTGCAAATAGCTAACTCATACACAGGAATTACTGGTAATACAAGCCTTGACGAAGCAGGGTATAGAAAGTATGGAGACTATGATTTTTGGGCTGTAAAGGCTAATAGTGGCAATAATAATGATCGTAACGCTTTTGAATGGAAGCAAGTTGGTAGATTCAAGAGCAATGCAAATATTACATATGGCTTAAAATAAGTTCAACTGCTCTATCGAAAAAACAGCTACTTCTGTTGTTTTTGTTTATGTTGCTATGCTACGTCGGTAATAGAAGAAGGGTTAGACTTCATTGAAGGACACCTAGGACCCCTACCTATCCCAGAAGGATTGCAACTTACGCAATAGAAGGAAAACAGATACTAGCACAACGCAAATTCTGCTGAAAAATGCGGTATAATTATAGAAGGTGAAAACAAATGGAAAACAATAATCGAAAATGCAAGCTATGAGCGGGACTGTTACAAGGATAAACAGTATTGAAACATTACGACTATTGTTCCTCTTTCTGATGGATGTAACGAACAAAAGTAGGGTATATTCACAAGATTAGGTCCAACGGTTACGGTAGCTAATCTTCCGGTTGAAATAGGCCCTGTGTTAAATACACGGCCAATCACTAGGCTGTCTGGTTCTCCTGAAATTAACGAATGAGGAACAGTGTCTCGATTAATCCAAGTTACTGTTTGTCTGGGAAGTAACGTAACGAATCTAGGCCAGCCATTCAGCTGCATCGAAATCATAACTAGTGTTGTATAACTCAGCTAACTTTAACATCACATCAATGTCATCTTTGGTTACTGATGCTGCTTTTACTGTCTTTTTCCCTTAAAGACTACTTTCTTGTTGTATTTCTTGCCATATTCGAATACGACTACTCCACCTCCAACCTCATATCTACCGACACAATAAGTGGATCCATCCAATGGCTCCAAGGCTTAGGCCCTTGCTGTCGGAAAATATATCCAGACGGGTCATCTCTCCTTCTGCACGTGTAAATCAACATAACTAAAGTGTTAGTCTTATTCTTATTGTCAGAAAACGTCCGTACTAAGCCGATTGTCACTGCAGACGGTCAGTCAGTGTGATCATTTTCTCCTCTTTTCTAGATTCATATATTGTTCTAATGCTCTTCGAATGAATTTCCTTCCCGAAATATCATCACGCGCCTTGTATGTTTGAAATTCATTCTAATGCTCTTCGAATGAATTTGTTTGACCAGTGTGCGTGTCGCTTATCATTTTTAATATATTTTCTATTAGGGTGAAATGTTGTTGCTCTTCTTTCTCCATAGAGATTCTCAAGATATGATCGTTTAAGGGAATTGATACCAGTTTTATTCGATCTCTTTCTGAAAAACTATATATGGTCTTGCCAAACTCTGCATCAAAATCTTTTCTCATTTCACTCCTAAGAGCAAATCCCAAAAACAGTTTTGAAGAATCTGCTTTATTCTCTAATGGGTTTACGCCTTGTCTCATACCCCCCGCTACAAGTTTTCCCATTTTATTTATAACACCCACGAAGCGTATTTTTGGACTGAGAGCAAAAATATCATTACAGAGTTCTGTAAATTGATGATTACTAGAAGCCAAGCCTCATTATCAAATTAAAGATTTGAGCATGGTTTTTATGTTTTTTTCGATGGCTGCCATATCGCCTGGTAATGCCTCATATTCAACTAGGCTAATCGGTCGTAATTAATAGCTCACATATTTTGACTCAGAGGTACCGGTGCGGTCAAGTACAAGTCTTATACGCTAGTTAAGATGGCGTCGGATTCAGATTTCTTGCTTCTAAAATTACCACAAGCCTGCCAATAAAACTTCCTTTAATGTTTATAAGTTGCAAACCGATTTTATCTAATTCATTTATAAAGTGTGCATTCATCATCTTCGTCTTTAGTTTGAACCGTCCTGTCTCTGTCTCTGGGTCCAGACCTTTCATATCAATACATATCTTTTTTACGCCATGTCCCCAGTACTTGTCCCGACTTATCTCCACTCAGCTGACCTAGCAGTTTTTTCAGGATAAGTAGTAGCCTAGCCGCTGCGTATCCAATAGGATCGCGAGTGCCTGGTTTTATTCTACCTTTTTCGCGCCTTACGTCTTACTTCCAAAACCAGACCTTGGTTATAGTATTCCCATTTTTATCTATTTCATCCTTGTAAATACCCACCATGCCCTTGGTGTTAAAGATAGTACCAGTATCTCTCAACTTTCCATCAGCGCCATAATGTCCTATACCCTGAAAAGTGAAGCCATGAAAAGCAGTACCGCGTCCAGTAGTGTAGATCGCACCACCGGTAGTATTAGTTATAAACCCTTTGCCGTTATCGGTAATATTAATACCATTCAGAATCCTGTGAAAGATATTTGTATTCCGTGTGTTCCGTTAACTATTGCTGGTTTGAAGCCTGTGCTCTTATCATGCTCTGTGTATGCCTGAAGACTTCCTATAGTAATATTGCTGCCACTAGCGGAGGGTGAAGAAGTTGTTGCAATGACGTTTTGTATTATCTGGTTAGGCGCATAAGTAATAATAGTAATAGATACAAGTACGCATGCGAGGGCTGCTATAGCAACAATAACTAATGTAGGTCAATGAATTTGCATATAATTTGCCGAAAACCTGATTGCCTTTATGTATCTTATGTACACTAGAATGTTTGGCCGACCACATAAATGGTTGTCAGCATCTATACCGATGGCGTGAACAGCGGTCAATATCGTACAATATCGTATTAATCTTAGAGTTGTTATTTCTTTCCTCCCATTGCATGCTGGTGGAGGTTTACCTAATTGTTGTTATTACACAGATAGGTAACAATTTTGGTTACCTACATGGATTACACTTGCTTCTTTTTTGTATATATCTTAGATTTAACTGCTAGCCAAGCAATTTCGAAAGATGCAGAAAAAATATGGCCTTGTACCTATAAATGGAAATAGATCCATATTAGAAATTAACAAGGATCTACAAAACAAGATTATTATTTTCTAAAGAGTTAAGTGAAGAATTCTTTCTAACTAAACTAAACTATGAACTATGATCATGATACATGCATACAGTATGATATGTCTGCTTCGCTAGCTGCTATATCAAATCGTGCGGGCTCATGGGGCGAGAAGGCGGAAACTCACCAGCATATGCACGCCGGTGGAGCTCTGCAAACGACATACCCTCTTCACGGGCCGCAACGAGCTTGTTAGCATCGACAAAGGTACCTATCGTGTTTTTGTGGAAATCTGACGAGGACTGGGTGTACTCCCTTGACTTGTCCCAGTTACCGAAATTGTCGACAAATAGCTCAACGCTGTTGCCGTCAGGATCCTTGTAATAGAAAGCGATGGTCGGGCCGTGATCCGTCGTCAGGACCGGTTCGATCGCCAGCTCTTTGATACGCGTGTAGGAGCTCAGCAGATCGTCGATCGTGGCATATTCGAAGGCCACATGCTGGAGTTTCAGGTGTGCTTTTTTGTCAGTATCTTCTTGCAGCTCAGGCAACGAGATTATCGCCATTCGGTGATGGGCTCTCATTAGAGACAAAAGCAGCACCCGCATACACGCCAGCTTCTGATCCGCCTGCATTCAATGTCAAGTAAATCGGGACCATACCGACCACCTGGCGTACCAATCAACCATCCTTTCCAAATGCCGGGTCTCCACACCGAAGTGGTGCAATGTTGGGTGGATGAGAGAACTATTCTCCAATGTTTCTGACATAGATATTCTCCTTCATCAAACTCTTTTTTAAACACATAGTGTTCGCGAGGCTAGTCTTCAACTGCTCGGCCCCTTCCTCACTCTGTACCATGCCTACTAGGCTAGCTGTAGCTTATATTCTTAGGAATCATAATGCGGGCGTTTCATGTAGTGGTACTATTGTACATATCAACAAACATTTAGGAGTCGCTCAATGAAAAACGTAACTAGGTATTCTGCCGAGTTGTTCTGCTACGTAGCAGCAATGAGGCATACCGAACCCTGCGTAGCTCCATTAGCCTGTTCATTTAAATCACCCCACTTCACACCTCTGTGCAAATACTGTTGTAAAGCCGACTGTAGCGACAACTAGCATTGATAATGTAGCCGCAGCAGTACTCAATATTACTACCTTGTTGTTTTTCGTTCCCAAGATAGAACTATGCGATCACCTTGTAGTATATAATTAGTATATAATCCCGTCTGTCATACTCGAGAAATCCGATGAAATATTCACACAATAGCGCCCAGTACGTCCAATTGAACGCCTCAGCTTATCCTTATGCTCGCTAATAGTTAATCCATCCTTGTTTCTTCGGTCAATCTTTTGGCTTTATGTACTGACCACTTTTCTAAATCTGGAATTGTTGCATTTCTTTCTTCTTGAGCAATATCTTTTTCTTTTTCTAGGTTTGATGTTATTATTGATAATGATGGTCCAATAGTCGTATCTGCTAATGAATTATTTAGAATCCATCTAATACTCTTCAAGTAATAATAGTAATCTTTAAAATGAGTCATCTTTGGATTTAGTCTTTCTTATTAAATATTTAATCGTGTTTAAATGGTCTTCCATTTCATGGTTGCGAGTAGTAAGCGCTTCAAGTGGGCCTATCAAGATTACGAATGGTATACAAAATAGATATACGCCACCTCAACGATCAAGTTGATATGAGTGATGATGAAATTCCTGAGGATATAAATGTCCACAAACAAATTTGGGGCAAAGACGCAAATCAAGTTATTTATGGCGAAGTGGAAAAAAGGAAGATGACGGACAGCGATGCCCCATATGTAATTCACGAATAGATGAATTCGGTTATTGTGGCTGCGGAGGAAAGTTAGGAGTTAGTTAACTGAATATCAAGAATAATTTAAACGTCATCACATAATTTCAACCGGCAATTAGTTTAGTTACTTTCAGAATTTCCTGCTAACGCAATCTTTCCATATCTTTCGTTTTACTTTAATCTGCCGTCATGATCCTAATATTGTTTACATGAGACTATTTAAGGTGCCAAGAAAAAACAGACGAAGTGTAATTATGGAAACTAAAAGGCGAAGAGTATGACTACCCGATACTCGGTGAAGAGGCTTGCGGTTTTGAAGGCTATGATGCAACATCATTTATGGCTGAGACTGCAAAACCCCGAAAATTCTACAAATGTTATTACATCTTTATTGCCTGATAGCCCATTTACTGAATGGTCGTTGTGAAAACATACCCTTTAAGCTTCAAAAAATTGTTCTAATTCCTTGTCAACATCTTTCAGCCTTTTATCATGTGTTATGACTCGCTCGCCCCATGCCTCGCTGGGAGTATCATTTTGGTACCAGATAGATGCGGTAAGGATTGTGAAAAACGATTCTGGGAGCCCTGAAATTCTATAAATCAGCATAAATCATGTTCAATTTTTCTTTTCAATGCATTGTTCATTTCTTCAAAGCTATGATGAATATCCTTGTCCATACGGTCACCCGTAAGGAATGCACCAAGACCAATGAAGATTTCCCGGTGAATCATTCGTACATGATTTTGCGCGAGCTCCTCTATTGTAAATATGCGCTCACCATTCAACAGGCCAGGTAGCAAGCCTTTGCCATACCACCTGAGTTCATGATTTGGTTC
>JBAVTY010000713.1:0-16165 GCA_049696495.1 Candidatus Nitrosopolaris sp. | reverse complement strand
TGGCGAAACATAGTATTTTGAGTAGTATACTGTTGTCTTTGATATTAATATCGACTTGTTTAGCAGGCGTTTCCATGAACTACATTGGGTCAGTAAAGAATGTGTATGCGCAAAATAACTGGTACCTTGGTAAAGGAGTTCAACCAAACACATACTATACGTTCAAGATTCAGGAACATGACACTGAACAGGGTCAACCTTTTGTTATGACTATTTATTTCAAGGAGTTCAATGATGCCGGTAATTACTGGATCGCTCCAACTTCTGTCGTATATAACGGGAAAGTATATAACGGGACACTGCATTTAAGCGCCCTCGACCTCACACCGTTGGGAAGTTCCACTATTCCACCAGAGATGCGAGATTTCATATCGGGCTACAAGGACAGTCTTGCGTGGTTATCGGCTTTTGTTCCAAAACCAGGACTTTCCCTAACCGCTCCCTACTGGGGGAAGATTGCCGCGATTGGCGGATCAGCTGTAGCACCAGGCGGTGGTGCAAAGGTTACAGTCCCTGCTGGTACGTTTGACACCACAGTAGTCACTTGGCATTATGGTGTGGATAATAATATTTATGTTAACCCCGATATGCCGTATCCAGTCAAGGCGGCGACATTTGCTGCGACTACCGGAGGAAATCCTCCTATTCAATACGCATTTGATCTCGAAGCGACAGGGCAAGGTCAGCCTCCTATACCAAAGCCCCAGGCGTATGCTCCTACGCCCCCTATAACTATACAGACTGCACGAGGAACATATTTTATCGAGATAGTTACATGGCAACCTCCAACGATAACTGCTGGTAAACCCACACAATTCGGCCTACTGTTTAAAGATACTCAACAGAATGTTGTAAATGATGTGACTTATAGTATTAAAGCTACCGCAGGGAATACGACCATCATAGATCTTCATGACCAGCATGCTCAAGATGGAACAGGAATACAAACAATAACGTTCCCAAAACCTGGACCCGTTAGCTTGTATATATCTGTAGATGGTGCAGGCGGTGTTCCAACTGGAGAGTTTATCGAAAGCGCCACTTTCAACTTGGTGGTTTCATAAGCATACTACATCATTTCATCTCTTCAAGACTACAACAAGGAAGTTTAATCACTCCCATAAAACCTGTCTCAGGGCGTGCTGATCTAAACAAACTTCCGATTCGACAGAGATTAGCAGATTTTGTAGCCCTGGATGTCAATTCTGAATTATCCCACGGCAATATATATTGACAGGACGATAATCGATTAAGCAAGGCACATTAGAATGAAAACAGCGTTAGGTTGAAATCCCGTTGGTTTTAGGACTGTACACAATCTGCATCAGCCAATCTACGTAATTCTTCACACTCTTATCTATTCTACACCACAAGTGAATTGATCCAGGAAGGATCTCGGTCCTACCATTTTCCCTAATTACTCGTAGCCCCTCTTTCCCTTCATACATATACGCGTCTTGAATTTGAATATTGGTTCCCAAGAAATCAATTGCTTTTCTTTTTATATCTTCTTTCGGAACAGAGAATTTTTTCCGAAACTTATCTATTACTATGCTGATGTTTTCTGTTCCATATGAATCGATATCCGTTATTTTTTTCGGATCTGGAAAATGCAACTGTAGCGTTACCTGATGGCGGGAACCTGTGAATGAAGTTAGTTCAGTTAGTTTTTTATACAATAAATTGGGGTTTTTTGAGAGTGCAATAAACACATCCCTATTGTAATCAACATTTGATCTAAGTTCCTCAATCAATTCTGAAAAAGTTATCATATTGTCAGAAGGGTCGGTAATAGTGGAATTTCGGTTATATATAATATCCATCTTGTCCGGTCGATCCATTTTTTTACATCTACTGTATAACTATACTGTGCCTTATGTTCGCATTTGATACTGGTTCTGACCGTGCGAATAACGTTGAAGACTATCAAAATACCTGCGCTGAATTTATCGTAGACATAAGCAGGGACTACAAAGATTGGGTTGACAGATATCAGCTAAACGAAGCAGAAACAATTTCTAGAAAAGCAACTATCGATAAACTCGTACAAACTACAAATGAATGGATTTACAAATATTCCGATACTATCAAGAAGATCGACATTGTTATGAACGATGGCATTACCAAAATGGCTGAGAATACTGCAGGTTATCCGTTTGATTTCCAAGTCAGCGTAAATAAAATGCAGCGTTATACGATCCATCATATAGGTCAAATCAAGCTGAATGTAACGGCCAGACCCAGAGAAGCCAGGTTAGCTCGAATGGCTAATTATCAGAAAGATGAGTTACTGTTGATAAACTCTAGCTCGCCTGTCAACTTTAATGTCAGCAATGAAAGTTTCAAAGGAGCAGATATCTTAGATGATTACTTTGTGATAGATGGCAGTCGTTGCCAGCGAAACGACCTGATTTCGGTAACAGTAATAGTGGAAGAATTTGATCAAGATTACGTAACTGAAAGACGCGGATATTCGACCCTTATATTGCTAACATAGGGTAAACACAAGTATACCACTCTGTGTTTTTTGGTAGTGAAGTTATATCTGAAGACTAGTGTGATGCCACTGATCTAACGAAGAGGATCAATAATGAAAGCCCTAAAAGTAGAATCATTATATAACCATCCCAATTTATCATGTTTCAACACTCTTGCGACGGTCGTCCAGTTTGGTCTAGGACATCAGATTGCCAATCTGGTAACCCGGGTTCAAATCCCGGCTGTCGCATCCTATGTCTCCAGGTATCCTTCGAGCGGCGATAGTCCAAATATTCTTCAATCATCCCTTTACTCATGGTTGTCACCGACATATTCTCATGATCTTCTATTTATTCACGCGCGCGATATCATTCGCTATAGATTCATGCTAGAATATAGTGAATTTATCCAAATAAACATCTCACATATGATGTGATTTTGATTCGTAGGCAGTTTAGACGTAATAAAAAAAAGCTTGGGTTAAAAGTGAGAATGCGACTCATATCTTGGCCTCCGCTTGGTTTAGTCATATGCTCTCCTATATCCAATGGTCTAGAGATGCGTTCCCGATTTCTACCTAACAACTGAAAAAAATAGAGACCGGAATCGAAAATAAGTAAAAATATCAAAGAAATAACCCTGTCCTTACAGAGTGCGTATAAAGCCTAACCTACCGATTGTGTTCACTTATTTGTCAATTATCTTTTGTGCGAGATCTGAATTTCTTTGGGTGAGATCTGCTTTATTTTTGACTATTTGGGTTATGTTAGAATCAATTTAAATCTATTTTGCTTTTAAGGTCTCTAAATCTATTTCTAATAGTGACTTCTGTTACTCCAGCAGCGTTAGCGATATCGATTTGCGTTATAGGTTCTCCAGCATTCTTAGAAGACATATAAAGAACCGACCCGGCTAGGCCCATCGGATCCTTGCCTGCAGATATTCCACTTTTTGTAACACTTGTCATAATCTCCATTGCCTGTCGTTTTGTCCTCTCGCTTAACTTTGTTTTGTTTGCAACTTTTGCAATACATTTCATCGGGTCTACTACTGGCACTTTCAGATCTAGTTCCAAGATTAGTAGACGAAAAGTTCTTGCTAGTTCTTTTCGACGCAGGTTCGTGAGTGATGCAATATCGTTAAGTGTTCTAGAGATTCCCATTTCGCGGCAGGCTATATAAATTGCCGCAGACAATACGGACATAATAGTTCTACCACGTACTAGTCCTCTTGCCTGCGCTTTTCTATAGATGTACGCTGTCTTTTCGACTACGGGCTCGGACAAAGCCAATTTATCTTTCACCCGTTCTAGGCTGCTGAACGCATGTCTTAGATTTCTATCGGATGGGCTATAGGCTTGAATACGGAGATCCCACGTTCTTAGCCTTTCCATCGTGGACTTCACCGATGCATCCAGTCCCCGACCGCTCGCATCTCTATTGGTCTTGCCTATTATAGTAGCCAAGCCCAGATCATGACGAGATAGAGAGATGGGCATCCCAGTTCGGCTCTTATCCTTGCCCTCACCCAAAAGCCGCCATTCTGGACCAGTCTCCTCAACGTTTTCTAATAGTACCGTACCGCAATTTCTACATATGAGTTCACCTGATTCTGGGTCTGTGACTGTCTCATTATCCTTATTACATACTGAACAGAGGATTGAAGTTTGCATACCTTAAAGAAGTACCTATTATATCGTATTCCAATTATATAAATATTCTAATCATTATTATGAGATTTTCGAATTTTCGTTCGTTTGGCTTTCATAAAAGGATATTCAACTTCAAAATATGTAGCTTAGAAAAAAAGAAAAGCAACGGGTCAGTGTCTAAAGAACTGTTGCTGTTGCGTCGTAAAGAAGGAATTCCAGGCTTTTGCTGCGTTTGTATTGAACTCAGTTACGGCATCAATCGTTTTATTGTATATTTTCAGGTTCTCCCTTGCAGCATCTAATGCATTTATCGTCAGCTGATTGTTAATACCAACAGCTCTTATTGTGTTATTAGTGATTTCGTTTGACTGCTTCGTAAATTGCTCTGTGAATGGAACCGAAGAAGGTGTGCTGTTCCAAGTGCCCTGGTTACTGGTTGTCAGATGTTTTTGTGCAGAGAACGCAGTGTGAATAGTGTTCTTGATTGCTTGAATGTAGTCTAGTTGAAGATTAGATACCGACTGCGAGTACTGTGGTTGGACCTTTGCAAGTTCATCAACTATTTTGATAAAATTTTCCCTAATTGTGTCGTAGAAGTCCCGTGTCTCACTATGGTCAGTAGCTTTGAATGTATCATCTTTGGATTTGTCTACCATGTTTGATCATCATGTAATGATCTGCCCATGTATATATATGTTGGTAACTAGTGGTGTTAATTACCATTTAAGCCCGTGGGAGATTGTTGAGTTCTGCCTTGACTAATGAACATTACCCATAACGATATTCAATTCCCTTCTGACCGCGGGGATGCTTCCAGTCGGTCTCTTTGGCACAACTTCCGCACTCTATACATCCCTCATGTTGGAGCATCACTTCGTCCTGTTCTATGCTATAGCACTTAGTTGGGCAAACTACAACCATTTTTCTCATAAAATCATTTCTGGGATCCAGAACGCGAATATGTGAAAGAGTATCATCGTTGTATCTCAATTTCGCAATACGCTGGGCTATCGTAGGGATAGTACATTTATATGTCGAGTCGGTACGGGTTCCCAATTTCTCGGCGAGCTCGATTGGGACCTGAACATAGGTCTCCTTGGTTTCAACAAGAGGCAAAAGACGGTCATAACCAAGTATATTTGCAAATCCTACAGCAAGACCACGCAACATGCCGCTCGACATTAATTTGAAAATTATGCCATATCTTGCTTTTACTATATCCTTAGGAACATCCCTGGCTGCATCCAAGAAGATCTTTAAATAATCTTTGTCGATCTCTTTCATGTCACGTGTATAAGGGCTGTCTTCGACGGACCGAGCATAAAATTCACCCATGTATTCATCACCATAGTTGTTTCTATCAATAGATCTTGAAATGCTGTTAGCCGCTCTTACCGCATCATCGATGCCTACATTAAGCCCTTCTATCTTAGGACCGACAAAAATACCACGACCGGCGGCATCACCCACAAAAAGAATATTCTTCCGATAGGGTTTTTTCATCCTACATCGCTTTCCGTCCGGAACCAGCTTTGCGCTATATTCTAGCTCTACATAATCATCGACAAATTTTGTTTTGTACTTACCGACTAATTCATTACGTATACTATCGAGTTTTGCTTTGATTTCTTCTTCCGATTTGTATCGACCGCTTTCAATAAGTCTTGTCCTTCCTAGTGTAGAGTAATATTGGTCACGCAGATCGCCCCAATTTTTTAGTAGCTTACTTACAGCAAAACGAGCTCTTAATTGTTCCTCTTTGGGTAGACTCTTATCGATATCCTCTTTAACTGCAACTTCGTCCTTGACATATTCGCTGACAAGTGGATTCTTCAACAGCCTATCTACAAGAACATACGGCGCGACAGGATTTTCTATTAGTGAGTCGTAATGATAGACAGCTCCCAGCGATAGCGTGTCCCAGTTCGTATACAAAAATCCACCGCCTATATGATCTAGCGTAACATCTCCTGCAAAAAGATGAGCTGCACCCTCATTATGTTTTATATTGAACCTTTTCTCAAGGATTTCTTCAGGTAACTTTATCACAACCTTGACTCCCTGATACAACTCCTCGGGTGTGAATTTGGGCCTTGCTCCGGAAAGTTCAGCAAGCTCCGAATTAACTCCATCTGCAGCGATTACTGCTTTTACTTCGAATGATTCAAGTTCATTAGTTTCAACTATAGTCTTATCGTCGTTCCAAGTGACTCCAGAGACATGAACACCACTTATGATCCCGCCGCCTTGTTTTTCAGCATTTTCTCCTGCCTGCTTTGCAAGCCATGAAACTAATTTAGTTAATAAGACGGAATACGCGAAGTTTGACTGATAGTTATGAGCCGCTGTGAGATCTATGGTGAATACCTTGTCATCTGAAGTAGCATGAAGCATGTATTTTGTTATGAGTCTTTCTAGGGGCGCTTGGTTGAAAAATTCTTGGCCAAAGACGTCCTCCACGTTATAAACTTTCCCATTTTTCGGCTTTTTTGAATAGAGAATTCCGCCAGATACATTTTTCGAACCTGGTGTTTTGCCGCCCTCAATTAAAATTGCCTGCTTGCCTAAATTTGACAGTTGTTGTAGCGCACTAAAGCCCGCAGTGCCTCCTCCTACTATGGCAACATCATAATGTTCCAATTCTTATTCACTGACCTCCATCTTGTTTTTGCTTTCTCAATTCCTCTATTAACATCGGTAGTACCTCCTCCATTCTGCCTTTGATGAAAATATCGCATTCGTCCTTAATCGGTGAATCTGTATCAGTATTGATAGCAATAACAAATCCTGATTCTTTCATTCCTGCGATGTGCTGCATTGCTCCACTAACGCCTATGGCGAAATATAGTGCTGGGGCTACTCGACGACCACTAGTTCCGATAACTCTATCAGGGCTCATATAAAGTGAAGATGCTGGCTCGGACAAAGAATATGGCTTTTTCGAGATAGGCAGTGAGACCCCGATTTCTCCGTTCAGTTCGTTCACGAGCTTGACTATTAGTTTTATATTATCCTCTGGCGAATCCTTGATTCCGCGCCCAAAACTTATCACCGCCTTGTGACTGTCGAAATCAATTGGGCTCTTGGTGACTTGACGGTTCACTATCTTGATAGCTCTATCTGCCTCTTCTAATTCTGGATAAAATTCGACTATGACTCCTTTCCTGGTAGGATCTCGTTGCAAAGGAGCAAAAACACCTGGGATTATACTGCATGCTTGCGGATGGTACTCCCGCTGTATAGCAGGATTTCGATTATCGAGACATAATATGGTCGTCCAAAGAAACCCCGAAAAATCAGGTCGGTACATTTCCAATGTTTTCTGGTATCGTGTAAGCACACCTTTGGTCTTGTGTTCGTGCTTGATTTCAAGGTCTTCAATTACCAATTTGTTGATGTCAGAAGCTAGACCTGATTCTAGTTCAGCGAGAACGGTTGCTGACAAATGCCTACCGATATTGTCTGCAGAAAAGAACATATATCTTGGTTTTTTAAAATCTTCGCTATACTCGGGGGAAATCTTTGATACGCAAACCCTGTCTCTGGCAACTTGACTGATAACCTTTGTATCAATCAAATTTATGGGGTATTTTAAATTGGGATTTTCTACACAGATTACTGCGTCTGCGCCATAGTAAATCAATTCCTCGCACAATCCTTTGATATTATCTCCTAAGACAAGCGCGACTACCTTCTCGCTAGATGAGTATCGGCCATTAAAACTATCCATCAGCCTCCTTGCTTCACCCAGCATTTCAAGCGTGACAGGAATAGGCTTGCCATTATCATGTTCCACTACTAGGTAGAGGTGCCGGTAGCTGCCTTCGCTTTTAGTGTCATGCTCAGTTACTGGCATAGCTGTTCTACTGTTAGGTAAGGTTGTTAATGTAGTCATAGTCCCTATTGATTCACCCATTCATCCGACGATCTCGCGAATTTTTTCAGCAACCTTACGCAATTGTTCCTGATCTGAGCCATCTATAATCTCCGCTCTTCTATTTGCCCTAGCTTTTGGGATCCTCTCAACCTTATATACTATCGTTGGTGAGCCCGGCAAACCAACATTTTTCGAATCAACTCCAAGTTGTTGTGCGTTAGAGGTCATTAGATAGTTCTTATAGTTTTGTGCTCTTTGTTCCGCTTCTTTCTGATACCGATCTGAGGTTAGACGTAGTGAGACAGTATTAAAAACGGATACGTAAGATGGGTCTAATGTCATGAATACCGGTAATGGAGCCTGTATATCTTCGATTACGTCAGGAGTCCCCTGTAGGGTTATCAGCCGCTTTGCTGTCACATTTTGCTTTTCCGTATCTACGTTATAACTAATTACATTGCCTAGGAAAGTATAACCTAGTTTCCATGCAGTCTGTGGACCAGTTTGTCCTGTTTCTCCATCTGAGGCTCGATGGCCTGAGAATACAATGTCCATTTTTCCGATTTTTTTTATGCCAGCTTTCAACACCTCTGCCGTGGCCAACGTATCAGCTCCTGAAAAAATCCTATCGCTATAAAGGTGAAGGGAATCTGCATCAGAAATTAACTGAGCCTGCTGTAAAGCAGACTCGGCAATTGGCGGTCCCATGGTCGCAATGGAAATGATAGCACCGTACTTGACCTTGGCGTAAAAGGCCGCAGCAGATGCAATAGCACTGTGTGGTCCAAGAATGCTTTTCGTCTCTGCTCGATTTAATGTGCCGTCCGAATTGTAGCTAACACTGCCTTCAGAGAAATCAGGCTCAAGTTTCACTATTACCGATATATTTAGGGGCAAGGCCATTAACTCTCCTATCTCCATATGATGGACTTAAATGGGTTGTGTATCAAACTGATGCTGCATAAACTGGATTTTTGTTGGTAACGCTTAGGAGCTCCCTGACTGGGCTCAAGTCGTCGTTGTAACCTTACTGTGACTGCGGCATTGTAAGAGTCTGCTCGTAGTATATCGATCGAAGCTTTTCGTAATTAGTTCGTATGGCTGCGTAGAAGCAAGGCATTTTTGGCTTCAACATCGTATAAGCAAGGTAGAAATCCTCTGCCTCTCGCATATACCGTCTTATTTTATCGTAGATTACTTTTTTGTCCATTTCTGCTACGTCCAGTATGAATCTCATATTGTTTAGTCTGTCAGCAAGTTTGATTGTCTTTACGTCATATTCCGAAGCTATTAGAATGTCACAATATTCTCTGAACCTGCTTAGCTCACGTTCCCCGCTATTGGCTCCACCGAAGTTCTCTAACGGTCTAATCTTTAGTTGAGTGGCAATGTCTTGGACCCTGCTGCCAAACCTATAACTCAGATACGCATCAAAACCATATGATTTAGTTTTATGTGAATCAAGAATTCTTTCGTTATCCTCCAATATATCGTGTAGTATTGCGCATGCAATCTCCACACTAGTAATGGTACGGTTGACAGTTCGATAGTGTCTTACCACATCCCTTGCTACGGGCCAAGTATGCGTTTCAAGGAAACTCCAAGCGGTGTTATCTCTCGTTACACCTTGATGCACCTCTTCGGCGACCTCTATCGCATCTTCTATAAAACCATCTATACGTATGTTGGCATCATTCTTTAAGAACGACAAGAACTCTTGTCTATTTAATGCGTACTCTTTTATCATCATAACTATTATCTACAATCTACAAAAAAAATTTTCCTATATGGCTTCCCAAATGGATCGCTCAGATCGTGATTTTCCACTATAGCAATATATGATCGTTTAGCTGGAGTAATGCTGTCTGTGCTTAGGACTAGCAACGCATTCATGTTGACTAAAAGCGCATTTCTACCTCGAGGGGATCAGCCTGAAGCCATTGAGAAATTGTCGTTGGGAGTCTCGACAATACGTGGTGTCCAAACTTTGCTTGGGGTTACGGGTAGTGGAAAAACCTTTACTATAGCCAACGTAATATCTCGGACAAACAAGAACACTCTAGTTGTATCCCATAATAAAACCCTGGCTGCCCAGCTATATGCAGAATTCAAAGAGTTTTTTCCACATAACAATGTAGGTTACTTTGTAAGTTTTTATGACTATTACCAACCTGAGAGCTATATTCCACAGACAGATACCTATATTGAAAAAGATACTGAAGTGAATGAAACGATTGAAAAAATGAGACTTGAGGCCACGGCTATGCTTATGTCTGGGGAGCCGACTATTATCGTCGCAACTGTGTCATGCATCTACTCTCTTGGCTCACCTTCTGAATGGGAAGAGAGCGCGACTACATTGTCTGAAGGCATGTTTCTGGACAGAAAATTACTGATTCATAATTTGATCGAGGCACGTTATCAACGAAATGACTTGTCACTTACCCCAGGCAGCTTCAGGGTGAAGGGGGATGTAATTGACATTATTCCAGGGTACTCCGACGACATAATTCGTATCTCGCTATATGGGGATGAAATCGAAAAGATAAGCATTCATGACCATCTGACTATGAAGAAAATAAGAGATAGCAGTGCTGTGAAGATATTTCCTGCGAAACACTACGTAATTGCAGAAGATTCAAGATTATCTGCCATAAGATCTATAAAACAGGAATTGGATAGCTGGCTTCCTAACTTGCCAAGCGAGCTGGAAAGACAGAGACTTTCTTTGCGAACCAAATACGACTTGGAAATGATAGAAGAATTGGGTTACTGCTCAGGAATCGAAAATTATTCTCGCCACTTAGATGGGAGAATTCCTGGACAGCCGCCATATTGTTTGCTAGATTTTTTCGGAGAGGACTTTCTGGTCGTGATAGACGAGTCACATGTTACAATCCCACAATTAAGGGGAATGTATAATGGCGATCACACTCGAAAGAAGAAGTTAGTTGACTATGGTTTTAGACTTCCTAGTGCATTCGATAATCGTCCCTTACGGTTTGACGAATTTCAAAAGTATATGAAAAACGTCATTTTTGTCTCCGCTACTCCATCCGAACATGAGATCAAGTCAAGCTGGCAAATAGTTGAACAGCTAGTAAGGCCTACTGGGCTAGTGGATCCCAAATTGGAAATCAGAAGAACAAAGGATCAAATCCAAGATCTGATACATGAAATTTCTATCAGGACTGACAAGAATCAAAGAACACTTGTTACGACACTGACAAAAAGGATGGCAGAGGATCTAGCAGAGTTTCTTGCTAAGAATCATGTTAAGGTACGTTATATGCATTCAGAAATAGAAGGATTAGAAAGAACCGAGCTTATAAGGCAGCTTCGGTTAGGTGAATTTGACGTTTTAGTGGGTATAAACCTACTTAGAGAGGGGTTAGATATTCCTGAAGTATCTCTTGTGGCAATCTTAGATGCAGATAAAGAAGGCTTTTTACGAAACAGTACTAGCCTTATTCAAACTTTCGGACGCGCTGCCAGAAATATTGATGGAATGGTCATAATGTATGCAGACAAAACAACCGAGTCTATGAGAAACTCGATTGAAGAGACAGAAAGGAGACGAACTAAGCAGATAGATTACAACATAAAGAACGAGATAACGCCTCAATCGATTATTAAGGCTATTCCTGAAAGAGCAGATATAGCAGATGAGATGGGTATACAACTAAATACTAAATCCATGACGAGATTAGATCTTGTGAGAGTTGCGCTTGAAACTGAAACAACTATGAAGAAGTTTGCCGAGGATTTGGATTTTGAGAACGCTATAAAATTTAGGGACAAGTTGGCAAAAATAAAGGCCGCTTTAGGAGAACCTATTTTCTCAGAGGTTGAATAAAGAGTGCATAATAAAATTATCATTCGCGGGGCAAGAGAGCATAATTTGAAAGACATTAACCTAGAAATTCCAAAGAATAAGCTCGTGGTTATAACAGGATTATCAGGTTCGGGCAAATCGACCCTTGCATTCGATACTATTTACGCAGAAGGCCAAAGACGGTATGTGGAGTCTCTATCAGCTTATGCTAGACAATTTTTGGAGCTGATGGATAAGCCTGATGTTGACTCGATTGACGGTTTGTCACCAGCTATTTCGATTCAACAGAGGACTACTAGCAAAAATCCTCGTTCAACGGTAGGAACAGTTACCGAAATCTACGACTATCTTAGGCTTCTTTATTCCAGAATAGGCATACCTTATTGTCCTAGATGCACCCAAAAAATCACAAGCCAATCTGTCGACGCTATAACAGATTCCATACTGAAAACCGCATACCAGAAGAAGACGCTTATACTTGCACCTGTGATTCAATCTAAAAAGGGAACCTATGAGAAGGTATTTGATGAGTTCAAACACAATGGATACGCAAGGGTAAGATTAGACGGTGAACTGATAAACTTAGAAGATGCAAACGACGGGAAAGCAAAATTCCCATATCCTAGGCTAGACAGGCAAAAGAAGCATACCATTGAAGTTGTAATTGATAGATTGGTACCATCGCATAGCGATAAAAGTAGATTGTTCGAATCAGTCCAGTCGGCGTTGAAGGTGGGAAATGGCGTGGTGGTCGCCTCTACTGAAAACAAAGATAAGTTGTATTCCCAGCGCAATGCATGTGCTAAGTGCGGCATTAGCCTCGGTGATTTAGAACCACGTGGGTTTTCATTTAATTCTCCCTTTGGTGCATGCACGGAATGTAACGGCCTGGGAATTAAGATAGAATTCGATCCTGAGCTGATTATACCGGACGAATCGAAAAGCATTTTGGAAGGCGGGGTCAAACCCTGGTCAGGACATTTTGCAGCTTTTCGATCGGCAATGCTTAGAGATGTAGGCAAGCGCTTCGGCTTCGACCTTGGTACTCCTATTTCAAATATGACAGAAAGGCAACTCAAAATTATATTATATGGAACGGATGAAAATATTCATTACAAGTACGAATCTAGATACTCTGATTCTAGATGGGAATATCGTGGCAGCTTTGAAGGTGTCATTCCCAACTTAGAACGCACTTACAGAGAGACAGAATCTGACTCAAAACGAGAGGAACTCATGCAATTCATGCGTGAGCATCCATGTGAAAAATGCCACGGAAAGCGATTACGAGACGAAGCTCTCTCTGTGAAGATACAACAGAAATCAATCATGGATGTTTGCGACCTTTCAATTGACGAATGTTTAAGTTTTTTTGATAAAATAAGACTTTCAGAGAGAGAGACACACATAGCCAGAATCATATTAAGAGAAATAATTTCAAGGCTTGAATTCCTGCGCAACGTAGGGTTGATTTATCTTACTCTGAATAGAATGACAGCTTCTTTATCCGGTGGCGAGTCCCAAAGGATCAGATTAGCGACTCAGATAGGTTCGAATCTGACAGGGGTCCTTTATGTATTGGATGAACCTACGATAGGTTTGCATCAGAGAGACAATGCAAAACTAATCGATACACTCAAAAAATTGCGCGATCTAGACAATACCCTGATAGTTGTCGAACACGACGAAGAAGTTATCCGCAGTTCTGATTGGATTGTAGATATAGGTCCTGGTGCCGGTGTTCACGGAGGACAGATTGTCGGGACTGGTCCATTAGGAAAAATCTTAGAAACTCGAAATTCCATCACTGGTGCCTATTTGCGTGGTGATATGCTTGTGTCCTATCCCATACAAAATAGACGGACTCCGCATAACTGGATAACAGTACACGGTGCTCGCGAGAATAATCTCAAGTCTATCGATGCGCGGTTTCCTCTAGGGTGCATGACAGTGGTAACCGGCGTTTCTGGTTCGGGCAAATCCACCCTGGTAAATGATATCTTTTTCAGAGCTCTTGCTAATTATTTTTATAATTCCAAGGAACGACCCGGTAAGTACGATAGCATTTCTGGTCTAGAACACGTAGACAAAGTAATAGGGATTGATCAGTCACCGATCGGACGAACGCCAAGGTCTAATGCTGCTACCTACGTAAATGCTTTTACACCAATTAGAGAGCTCTTCTCAAAGACCCCTTACGCAAGAGAGCTTGGCTATAGGCCAGGCAGATTTTCATTCAATGTTTCAGAAGGACGTTGCGACGTATGCGAAGGAGGGGGTGTAATGAGGATCGAAATGCAATTCCTTCCTGACGTATATGTTACATGTGATGAATGCAAAGGTAAACGATATAATTCTGAGACACTAAATGTAAAATATAAAGGAAAAACAATTTCTGAAGTCCTGGATATGACCGTGGAGGAAGCCCTAGAATTTTTCAAGAACATACCTGTTGTTGAAAAGAAACTTCAGACACTTGATAAAGTTGGTCTAGGATATATTCGATTAGGTCAACCAGCCACTACGTTATCCGGTGGTGAGGCACAAAGAATCAAACTTGCGGCTGAACTTTCAAAAAGAGATACCGGAAAAACTCTTTACATACTTGACGAGCCTACTACTGGTCTTCATTTTGCTGATGTTAGCAAACTATTGAGTGTATTAAATACATTGGTTGATCTTGGCAATACTATTATTGTCATCGAACATAACCTAGATGTCATAGCCTGTGCAGACTGGATTATTGATCTCGGACCCGAGGGTGGAGATGGAGGTGGTGACATAATTGTAGCAGGAACGCCCGAAGAGGTAGCAAACACCCAAGATAGCTATACAGGTACATATCTAAAACCAAAACTATCAATAAATCAGATGATTCTCAGAAAAGGTGCAACATCACGCTAGCTGTAGAAAATATTAATTCTGAAATTAAACGCGTTCCGAGATCACCTGGAGTTTATTTGATGAAAGATAGCGCAGGTAGAGTAATTTACATCGGGAAGGCCAAGAATTTGCAGAAACGTGTTAGATCCTACTTCCAGAAACAAGGTTCGGATGTCAGCGACGAGATTCATGAGAGGAATGATAACTGGAAAACATCAAGGCTAGTTGGCAAGATTAATGATATAGACTTCATTCTCACAGATAACGAGATCGAGGCATTTTTACTAGAATCAAACTTAATCAAAACGTACAGACCTATATTCAATATAGAATTAAAGGATCAGCAAAGATATACTTACCTGAAGGTTACGGATGAGACTTTTCCTCGATTACTTGTTGCAAGACGTAATAGAAAGGGTGAATTTTATGGACCAAAGGGTAAGATATATGGGCCTTTTGTTCGAGGAAGTTCGAAATTTCTGACAGTCGGATTGCTTCGGAAATTGTTTAAAATCAGGATCTGCGACAAGTTACCTAAGAAGCCATGTTTGGAATACTTTCTTAAAAATTGTGATGCTCCTTGTATAAACAAAATAACGAGCGAAGAATATATGAAGAATGTTGACAGACTTCAGAGTATCGTACGTGGTAAGAGTAGTATAGACAGATATGTAAACGAAATGGAAGTAGAGATGAAGAGAGCTTCTGAAATTCGAGATTATGAAAAGGCTCAACAGATACGTGATACCTTACGTCGATTAAATAATCTGAGTGCAAAGCAGAAAATGGAAAAGGCTCTGCGTCGGAATCTCGACGAAGAATACGTAGGAATTATAAAAGAAATCAATACCGGGGTTGCCCATGTAATAACCCTGCGGCGAACAAAAGGTGTCATCACAGATAGGAGAAAATTTGACTTTGAGTTGATTGGGGATAATTCACTCGATACATTCCTTTTGCAATACTACTCTACGGTGCCTGAAATTCCCAGATATGTTTATGTTAATGAAAAGCCCGCATCTACGGAAGTTTTGGAAGCATCGATTGAGCGATTCGCAAACCACGAGGTCAACATAATCTTGATTTCTGATGACCATCGGTTAAAAGAAAAAAAAGGGTTAATGGATTTAATTATACGCAATCTTCAATTATACGTTGAAAAGGGTCACTCTCCTGAGATACTCGAGCTGGAAAAAATACTTCACTTACCAAGAGCTCCTTCAGTAATCGACTGTTTTGATATCTCCAACTTCGGAGAGGCATTCGCTGTTGGGGCTTGTGCTCGATTTGTTGAGGGCAAACCCTATAAAGACTGCTACAGAAGGTTCAAGATTAGATTAACGCTTAACCAGAATGATTTTGCAATGATACAGGAAATTGTAACACGTAGATATTCACCGATTCAAACTGAAACACATCATTGTGATCGTGCTCAATCGCT
>JBAVTY010000712.1:0-2472 GCA_049696495.1 Candidatus Nitrosopolaris sp. | reverse complement strand
AGTCTAGCTCTAATGCTGATGGTTTTGGCACTGTTTCTTTATGTTCATCCGATGTATGTATAGGTGATGGTGACGATGACGAAACCGATGACTTGGCTATACCAGGTGGTATAAATGCCATCGACTGCGGTGTGATATTTTCTAAACTAATTCTTACTGGACTTGCACTATTAGAATCTATGGATGCACTCACTTTGACGAGTGTTTCTGATGTCGTTTTTGGTGACGGCGGTCTAATTGGACTCGAACTAGCACTATCAGCGTTCCATACTTTTGTTTCTGCGGCTTTCGATTCGGTTGTAGATGGTTGTACTACTTGAGCGTATTTCGTTACGCCAACTGTTTCTGCCTTTAATACATTGTCTTTCTCTTTTCTTTCATTTTCTTTTGACCTCTCTACATTCTTTTCTGCATATGTTTGTTCTTCAACAGGTCTAGCTGTTAAACCGTATCTTTCGCCCCCAGGAGACGCAGCCATATGTACATCCCTAATATTCTTATAATTTTCAACGACTGGAATATTTTCGTGAAAATCTGTTCCGTAGTTTACTTTTTGTCCATAAGGTGTCCCCTTAAAACTTTCAAATTCTCTTGCATACTTTTCATTTGTGGGGGGTTCTTTACCATATTGATATTTTCCACGTACCTCTTCTTCACTTAGTAGCAGCCATAATATTTTTCCATCAAAGGCATCGGAAATATATTTTGGAATCCAGAATTCCTCTTTGTGAACTGTTCCTTTTTGTAATAGTAAATATTCTTCAGATATCTTCTTGATCTCTCCCAAATCTTTTCCATCATTTGTTTTTACATTCTTACCCTTGAGCGTTTTCCAAATTCTAGTAGGTCCGACTCTCTTCCTAGGGGCGGTCATAAGATAAGTACTATTCATAAACATTGTATTTAATTATTGATATTTTGATATCAATCATAAATCGGTTCGTGCGATTGGATAGTCGTGTCTTGAATACTGTTTCTCATATTTTCTCTTAATTTTTGCTTTTGTCTTTGCCTGACCCACAGCATTGCTATCCGTATGGTGAATGTTACAATGTAGAGGGGATTGTATAAGTGAATTTATATGAACTCAATTCTAGTGTCAATAGTATGAAATTTGATATTTTCAGTAGAAAGAAATTCAAGTGCACAACGATAGAACGACTGAACCAAATTCTTCATAACAGGTCAATAATTTCATTAGGTGTGGAGGTATTCCTTCCCATAACCTGGACAATTTCACTCCAGACTGCATCGTTAACCCCATCCATACCCTTCACTTTTTCCAGCACATCAAGCAATTGAGCATTATCTTTGACAATTATTTCTACCCTCAAATCAATTGTATGTTCACCTATGCTTCGTCCTACATAGGTGACCTCCTTATTCGACAACAGCTGCTTTGCAACAGAATCGGTCTTTCCATTTCGTGTTGAAATCAGCAAGTCTACACGTCGCCAACCAAACTTTTCTAAATTCAAAGAATAAGATAAGCTTAGATAATCTTCCTCTAGCCGTTTGAGTCTTCTTGAAATTGTAGTCTGTGGGATTTGCAGTTTCTTTGAAAGTAACATAGTAGAGCGCTTGGCATTTGGGGTAAGTAAAACTTTTAAAATTTTTTTATCGATTTGTGAAAGTTGGTTGGCTTTTTTTCTCGTATCAACTGACATATACGTCTAATATCATCATAGGTAGTTTTTATGGTTTTCAGATAATTTTATCATTATTTTCTTGAATTTTGACTAGTTTAGCCAATATTCGTCTCGTTTTGGAAATATTGCTTATAGATATGAATTCTCAGTCATCGTTATCAAGATGTAAGGTCAGTTCAATAATTTGCATCCCTAAATAAAACACGGTTCATCAATGCATAGATGATTAAGCTGGATCGGATTTTATAGACAAAAACTGCAAAAATGACGACATTATACAACACACTCGACTTATTCAAGGATTTGAGGCTTTAGCTTTAAATCCTGTACACGGGTCTTCTGATGACCGTGCAACCGTCATTATTGGACATCTTCCTTCAAATATCGTCGAAGCAGATAATGGCAGAAAAATGATTAAATCTAATTTGTTTCAGGTATCCTCGTTTGTTTTTTGTTTAATATTACAGCTTCTTCTATTTTACTTGTCTTTGACACATAGTCAATTATGTTCTTCAGATTCCTCTTATAGCTTTGAATTGAGAATATAGATACACGATTGCTGATTTCAAGACTTCTTTCCACAGTGTTAATATATTTATCATCGTTAATTTTGTTTAATATATTTGATATGATATCTGAGGCTTCTCGAATACTGTGGTATTGATATTCCGAGGGCACAAATTCAGTACTCCCTCCTACTGCTGGTACGATAGGGATTAGTCCTGATGCCATCGCCTCTGCTATAGAAATACCAAATGGCTCGCCCGCCAGAGGATGGAAGTATAGCTTTGATTTCTTCATCAAGTATAACAACCGATCAAAG
>JBAVTY010000711.1:0-2126 GCA_049696495.1 Candidatus Nitrosopolaris sp. | reverse complement strand
TAACACCATCAGAAATGTTTCTACAAAGATTAATTAAATCCAAGATATATACAAAAAAGAAGCAAGAAAGTGTAACCGATGTAGGTAACCAAAATTGTTACCTATCTGTGTAATTACAACAGTTAATTACGCAAGAGATCTTATGTATATTCTAAAGACTGTCAGAACGTGGACATTTAATACCTCTTACAAAACGTTTTAGACCCACCTTCCGATAGGATTCGGAATATTTCGTGGATAATTCTTTGGGAAGATGAAGGGTGTTTACTCAACAATATTGTTTCCTTTGCGTTTTGCAATATATCTTTGTTTTATCTATCCACATTTCTGAACCTAGAAATATGGGGCATCCGGGGTACCAACACGGCAAACGCAATCGCAATTATGGCCATAACATAGAAATTAAATCCTATAGCCATCCCTATCGAGGCTGAAAACCATATAGATGCTGCATTAGTCAAGTTAGCTATTCTTTTCTCTGCCTCGCTTTTAAGAATAATACCTGCACCAAGGAAACCAACGCCTGTAACAAGTTGAGCAGCTATCCTGGACGAAGAATTCGGATCGACATGGGCCGATAAATACGTGAAAATCATACAACCTCCAATTACAAAACTATGAGTACTTATACCAGCAGGTTTACTCCTATATTCTCTTTCAACACCTATTACAAATCCAGCTAGCAGAGCAAGCCCAAAATCTATCAAAAGATCAAGTTCATACCCTCTTAGGAAATCTATTTGTAACACTGATTATATGCCCAAAGTAAAATCAAGCACCTATATAAAAATACAAGACCTTAGGGGCTCTTCATAAACAGTAAGAACCAGTTCGCGAAATCCATCTTGATTGATAGTGATTTAATTGGATGTAGCTCGCGGTCATGTCTGACCTCGATAGATTTACGAGTTACATTTTCTACATATGATATTCTCTATTGCTGATAATGTTGTATTCATAATTAGTCTGTCGATAGTAGGTACGACCAGTGTTTTGAGCCAAAAATGCTGGCAAGTCTGGCGACAATAGCGGGAAGTTAGGATAAAAAGTATGCTGTACCTATAACCCCTGCTTCTAGTAGATAAACTGACGCCTACATGTCCAGGAATGATATTGCGGGTAAATCATCTCTAGGATTATCGTCTACAAGTCCTTTTTTTACTTATGTAAAATGTTGTATCATTCGATGGATGATAAGGACTACTGACAATTGTGGCAGCACCCTGGGAAACAAACCCTTCACAATAAGTCAGTTTGCAAACGATACTGCAGGTTTGTTGAATGCACTCAAGATTAATAAAAAAGCAGACGTTCTAGGATTCTCTTTGGGATCACTGACTGCTCAAGAGCTTACTCTTGGACATCCAGAAAAGGTTAACAAACTCATACTTTATGCATCCAGTTGCGGTGGTAAACACTTC
Organism: Candidatus Nitrosopolaris sp.; assembly: GCA_049696495.1. Classification (GTDB taxonomy): domain Archaea; phylum Thermoproteota; class Nitrososphaeria; order Nitrososphaerales; family Nitrososphaeraceae; genus Nitrosopolaris. Next base: position 705 of record JBAVTY010000711.1, on the reverse strand, counting down.
ATACCTCCCACTGCAGCAATCTTAAACGACTTTGCTATGTTAGGTAATCCCGAGATCCAGAAGAATATGTCTTATATTCAGAATGTAAGGGTTCAAGGAGATCTGCTATTTCCAAAGAAATGGATCCAGGAAAATCCTAATTATGCTGAAAAGCTTCCTAAACCAGGTGAATGGGTTAATCCTGTAACTGTTAAACTGCAAGTATTCGTCGCCTTTCCTAGTTTCATGCAGACCGGTTCCTGTGAATCACTTGGCAGGATAAAAGCGCCAACCTTAGTTATAGTAGGAACTGGAGACGCTTCTATACCAGCTCCTAATTCTTTAATACTTGCGGAAGGAATTCCAGGTGCTTGGCTTGTCCAGATACATGGAGGAGGACATGGAGCGTTGTGGCAGTATCCAGAGGTTTTTGATAGGGTGTTGCAGACATTTCTTACAACGACTAGTGGATGAAAAAAGTTCGTCGACTTGGTACATCTTGCAGGCTTGGAATGCTACTCCGATAACTGTCATGAAAACGCTTTAAGGAACTCGAGCCCGTCATGGTCTCGCTAAACTGCCGCTGCTAATATTAACGGGCCTTTTATGGTGTTTAAACACAAAATATTGTTATGTAGAGTCTAAGTCGCGACTAGGATGAAATATAACCACCATGGAAGCAACAAAGCACTAGGTGCCTTCTTGTTGACTAAAGTGCCTCGTATC
>JBAVTY010000710.1:0-5139 GCA_049696495.1 Candidatus Nitrosopolaris sp. | reverse complement strand
TGTGTTGTATCAGCTCTGCATCTGTATCTCTTAATACCTGTCGTGGTGGTTTCGATTATATCGTAATCCTTAGAATGACATCTAGGACATTCTGCCATTTGAAAGTCTGACACTTAAGCAGCCATATAACCGTAAGTCCATTATGGAAGTTTTATTTGTCCTCTCCATGACAGTGACAATCACATTCCTGGCTGCCGTCACATCCTTCGTGTCTGTTAGCGATACATGCTAGAGTTTTCAATACTCCAATTACTAATTTTAATCACTAATTTTAAGAGTATAATAGCCAAGGAAGTCGTTGTGGCCTACCAACTACGTTCGGTTGTATCAGCTGAACTACACTCTACAAAGCTTAAGAGGATCCGGAAAGTATAGATTAATGCTCAGGTCTAGCTATTTTATAGCTAAAGAACGTAAAAGTATATCCTCACACACAAATAGATTTAATCCAATAACAGCTATGAGCGTTAACAAGGACACTATTTTCTAAAACAAAAAAATCCTCAGCGCATCAGACGGCGCGATCCATGCTTAGACTTTCTTCATTTTGTACTAGATTTCAAATCTTTAATGAATCAACCTAACCACAAGCCACGCAAAATGACTAATACGTAGGTTATGATCACAGGACTGCAAAATTAGGCACTATAAACGTACAAACACGGCAAAAAATATAGCTTCCGCTAACCAATAAATTAAAAGTGACTGTTAACAACCTCGAAATTCCTCCGAATGCAACAATAAGACAAGATGTGGTAATCCTGATTGTCAAAATTCACATGGTCCGTATCTCTATGCGTATTGGAAACAAGATAAGAAATTAAGGAAATTATATGTAGGCAAGAATCCGGAGGATTTTAATCTTAGAAAGATAGCCAAGGAAATGAAAGTTAGACCAAGCCAATTAATCAAATTGAAGTTTATACAACAAGAGGCATCCAAAGATAATGTACTGGCGAAGCAATACCTCGAGAAATTAAGAATAGAAGAGGTTAGTATAGATTGGGCACACAGGGTATTAATCAACAGTATTCGTCAGCAAAGAATGCTAAAGATGATGGCAATTACAGACGATAGACACTTCACCTATCAAAACGAAAATGACTTGGTAGATTTTATTGCTTCTGAAATGCAAAAAGAAGGATTAGACCTAAACAATGAAGAGAATCTCGATAGTTACCTAAACACCAAGTTTATGTACTACTATCAATCCAGTAAGGCATTATCTCTTTATGCTGTCGAAGAACATTTGCAATATATTGTATCTTGTAGCATATACCACCAAAAATGAACCGAGGCCTACTTGCTAAGCGCAAAGAAAGAGCCAATGTCTTAATCAAGCGCCAATTAGCACAAATAGTATGGGAAATTGGACTATTGCAAGTAACTAAGGATTTAAGTACTACCAGTAGTAGAACAGAAGCAGGAGAGAGAATGGCTAGAATTGCCCTGATAGTTGGCTCCGTTAGGGAAAAGCGACAGGGTATCAAAGTTGCCCGTTGGATGGAAGCAAAGTTGAAAAGTCGCGACCATGCCGTATATTTTATCGATCCACTTGAGCTCAATCTTCCACTACTGAATAAGATGTATAAGGAAATGACAAATCCCACGTCGCAACTGGTAGACCTAAGAAACAAAATTAATGATGCAGAAGGCTACATGCCTGTCACTCCCGAATATAACCACAACACGTCAGCTGCGATGAAAAACACACTAGATTACTTTTTGGAAGAGTACTATTTCAAACCGTCTGCAATTGTATCGTACTCGCCAGGTTTTTTCGGAGGCATTAATGCAGCACAACAGCTAAGATTGGTATTAGCGGAATTAGGGGCACCAGCCATACCGTCATCATTTGCTATCTCCAGAGTGAATGAAGTTTTCGATGACAAGGGCGAATTAGTAGATGAAAGGTACAATAATAGAGTTGTGCGTTTTCTTGATGAATTTGAATGGTACATTGAAGCATTAAAAAACCAACGAAAAAATGGAACTCCCTATTAAGCGACTCACCCCCGAATCCCAAACAAATCTAAGGCTCAGAAACTCATAAGGTCAAAATTCGATTTTAAGCTCGGATATCGTCTCTTCGTATAATTGTCTGAAGGATGGTGTTATTCTGCCCATTTCAAGATCGATCTAAAAGTAAGATGCGTCCTGTTTTCCATGTATTCATTATAACAGATTTCCATACTATTCCCCTATTATTTGCAATATGATCTCGCGTTCTCTTTTTCTAGTATCAATTCCCATCAAGACTATTTGTTGCCAAGTGCCTAGCATTAAGTTGTTATCTTTGAATGGTATAGTTAAGATGGGACCCACCAGAGACGCACGAACATGGGAATGTCCGTTTGCGTCATGCCATGTTTTATCGTGTTCATAGTGTATGTCTTTTGGTGCAATTCTAGACAGCATTTTGGGAAAATCAATCCGAACCCCCGGTTCATATTCAATAGTGGTAACAGCTGCAGTTGAACCTGGTACAAAAATTGTAACGATTCCGTGTTTAAGTTTGGTTTCGTGAACTGCTTCTGAAGTTGGTATGGTAAGATCAACCATGTCATTCTCTCCTTTTGAGTAGATATTGATATTTTTAGTGATAATAGTCATCGTGCAAAGTTGTTTTGGCGATTCCGATTTAACAACTTTTAGTATTCTAGATGCTTATTGGGTCAAAGTCGAGTTTTGATAATGCAACAAGGACGGATCCATTATGTTGATGCATGGTATAAAATGTTGGTTTGATATCATCATAAGATCAAATTGTAGGCATATTACAGGAAATATGGTATCTATCATCCACTACGTTATCTGTTATAGATGAAATAGAGTATGTGCTAGCTAACCATTACCAATGCGCAGAGAATTTTCATCAAATTCGATGAGTGTTTCAGGATGGGCGAGCATATTATAAGAGAAAATGCACCACCTAATCCATGAGCATGATCTTTATAGGTAATTTCTCCTAACCGAATGCCTTTTGAATAAATACTTGCTGATAAATTTTAAAAGCACCTTCCTCTTTATCGTTTGGATTCAGACATATTTCACAAATACATAACTGCGTCACTATCCGATTGCAAGTGTTACAAAACGAACATTCACGACATCCCACCATCTTTCCACATACGAAACATTTCAATTCAATGGATTCAGATTTGTTTACGCCTATAACTTTTCTATTAGACGCAGCAATATTTGTCTTAATATCAAGCCGCGTTTTGTTAATGATTTGACTTTTAGTTTACCACAGCCCAAATGCTTGGCAGATTTTTTGGATTTAGACCAAAAAGCTGGCCAGGGTAAGACTTCTTTACCGCACTCATAACATATAGATCTAAAGCTTATCGGAATTTCTACCCAATCTGTTACAACATTCAATTCCCTATTCACGCGACTATTATCATTACCACACTATTCGATTTTAAAGCATTCTACCTAAGCGACTGGGGAAGCAGAACTGGTAAGATTGCGGCTGAAAAGAAATGGAAGAAGGAGGAGATGCGGGTAACATCCGTGGATGATCGTATAATTTTTCCACCATAGGATTTATCTCTGATAATAGGCGAATCCTGGAACCTTTCCATCTCTAGGTTTAATGAAACATGAGGAACGTTCGAATCCCAATCCAATCGTATAACCGCATTTAGGACATTTTGCCATATTATGTCAAATAATCATCGTATTCGAAGACGTATAAATGGTTTAGCTTGTATCACTTCAGGTCTAGGCACACACATCTCCCCTTCCGCCAGTACTACTGCCTGTTCGGCTAGTGTCTGCAAATGCTATATTTGTTGTCGTCAGGGTAAGCGCTAGAGCTGCGATCAATACGCTAAATATAATTTCTATGTTTTTCATTTTTCTATTTCACCTTATTCTCCATGTCGAAACAGAGTTTCGAGAAACCAGACTTTGGAGAGAATATAAAAATTCACGCTATCTTCCAGCAATTAGCTCTGTGTTTACGAAATTCTGAAAATACACTTATCGTCACTGGTATATAATCTCCGACGCCTAAGTCACGCTTTAAGAATACTATGACCGCCGACGGGGCAGATGCATTAGCAGGTCGTACAAAAACTGTAGCTGCACAACACGAAGAGAGAGGGATGCAAACCATAATTATGTAACAGAAGAGAATTTGATAAACGCAGTTAGGAGGTATCTCAGGTATATCGGTAGTTGGCCTAAATTATGATACTTAACTTAGGCCAACTATGCCACGATTCTAAACAAAGGTTCGTGCCAAGCCGAGGTACTCTTCGGTAATGACCCACATGACAATAACACCTTTCAATGAAACTTGCTCGTCACGCCCAGTCCATTGTTTATGATAAATATATTATAACTAACTACAAGTACCTGCGCAGGGAACATTCATGCAAGATTTAATAGCGAAAATGTAGCTGGAATATAACGACAAGGTTAATCAGTAACGTAGCATTATCCAAGTAATATAATCTTTCCACGTAATCCGACTCCTATGTTTGCTGCCTCTCCCTTATCACAGGCGTATTGCCCACAAGTGTACAGTAGCCACCAACGCCGTGCAGATTGTTTGTATGGTATATTCACGTCGTTGACCAAGTTCCAATATATTTCGGAAGTCAGGGGGCAGAAATCTTTTGATGACATATTCAACCATAAATCCCAGTTTTTCTTCCGCGAATGTAACTAACTACCCCTAGAACGCCCATTATTACTGCAGGAGCTCCAAAAGCTATCGGAAGAACATTACCAGGGTTGAGATTTAGCTTTGGAGCAACTTCTAAATATACTTTGGAACTGGCACATCATGGCTAAAGGGGTCATATCCGATAAGTCAGAAAGGCATTTGCAAACAATCGGGATTAAAGAAGCCGATCATGCTCAAATTGCAATGAGAGAAGCTGATTTGGTTATTGCTATAGGATATGACCTTGTTGAATACAGTCCTAGAAATTGGAATAGGGATCTAATCTAGACGCCATCTACTTTTGGATATTGCTGTGACAGAGGAAAACCCGGGATATTGGAAAGTAGACAAGTGGTCGTCCTGATACCAAAATATCTCCTTGGCACAAAGAGTTGTCTTGTTTCTTGTAGAAGCCGAGTCTGAATGTAGGTCTTTGTCAGCTTTCGATCCTAATAAAA
>JBAVTY010000709.1:0-1550 GCA_049696495.1 Candidatus Nitrosopolaris sp. | reverse complement strand
AACTAGCGTGTAGAGTTAGCAATCACATTTATTCGGCATTTGCACAATAATAATTTAGGTGTAGATTTGGCTTAAAAAAGAAAGGATTAGGGATAGTTTGTTCCTGTGTGGTTCATAATTCTCCTATGCCGAATCCCTCTTTCGTTAAGCCGTCTACACTCTTTTAGATTTAAGTAATAACGATGTGTAAATAATTAAGTGAATTGAAATCAGAATAAGGTTCAATAACTTTTATTTGTTTTCTAGCATGACAGAGATATTCCGGGGGTTGATCCGAATATCCGCAGCCGCATTCTTTGCTGTTCTTATCATCATAGTTGATTGGTGCTCCTTGCATAACGGTAGTTCAAAAGATCGCCTAAAAGAATGAAGGGTTATCGGTCTAGGTCATTTACCGTCTACCTCTGTTACCCATGCCTAAACGATCTAATGTCCTTGCAAAAGATTCACGAAAATCATTATAAGGAATGAGGATTAGGCATGATAAACTGCAAACGCCAGATCAGTATCTTTTTTATCAGGTGTTACTTCTGCTTCCGCGCTTAACCTACTTTTTGTTTTGTGCTTTTAGTTCGATGATTTCCGACATGGGTTACACTTCTGTCAGCATTTTTGGGATCCTTTTGATGTAGGTGCTATTCGAGAGGATGTGAGTCATTCTCCAAATATTTTCAACGTACTTTCTCCCTGAGTAGTAAGAAATACGTTACTTTGTCTGCCCTTGTATTCAACCTCTACCAACGGATTGTCTAACCCTCCGGCAATGCTTATAGGATTTAGCAAACCCTTAAGCCTGCTGTGTTTGGCCGCGCCTGATAGGTTTTTGTCTACCAGTCCTGCTTCTTCTAGCTTTTCTAGGAGCCTTACATATTTTTTAGTCAAATTCAGATACTTTAGAAGGTTGAGTTGCAGGAATAGGAAATTCTCTCGATGTCGCGGAAAGACAACTTTCACCAGCTAATAGAAAGCAAAAAGAAAGACTAGGAGAATGTCAAACTTTGAAAACATGGAATGAATGATTCTCTTGCTTGGTCAAAGCATTTGCTATATCGAACACGTTGTAATATTTTTAAACGCTAATTTATTGTCACGGCCAAGTTAAATACCGCAGCAGTGATATTTGCACCAACAACGACAAGGATTATGCCACTCTATCATAAGATTTCTTGAAACATCATCCATTCTTCTTGTGCGATATGCTTTGACTGTTTTGGAATAGATAATACTACTACGTTCATTACTCCTACAATAGCCAGTTGCTAAAATCGCAAGGTTTGTAGAGATCGAAGACTGGAGTCAAATGGAAGGCCATTAAACCCAAGAAACTTAGAGTGCTTCGTTATTATGTAACCTAATGTTGGCCCAGGCTTTGTAGAAACCATCGATTATTATAGTAAGGTTGGTTATTGGGTGGGTATTGTATGCTATACATCTGAATGATAATTCTCTGTTCTGTGTTCTTACCAATCTTGATGTAATATGTTCTCCAAATAATCGTTTTATCACTGAGACTATGGTTTCATTCTTGTTTCGTTGACCATACAATAGTT
>JBAVTY010000708.1:0-2296 GCA_049696495.1 Candidatus Nitrosopolaris sp. | reverse complement strand
ATGGTATTGCATTATAATGGGATGTTTATTGGCATCGATTCTACTTTACGATTATTACATGAAGGACATATTTCAACTGTGCCGCACACGTTGTTTCTCATAAGGTAAAATCTGCAAGTTGTAGTACTATATCTACTCAGGAAGGCTTAAATCAAATCCAATATTGTTAATTGATGTCCTGCGCCTTTTTGGATTATACTTGCAGCATTGGTGGTATAGGTCACAGGTATATGTTCTTACCCATATTATGGTAAAGGGCGAGATTATTATTTTTACGTTAAATACAAATCACAGCTACAATGGCTGAGACTTAAACAATTGTTGCTTTTGCGAATCTATCTGCTACTTCAGTAACCTTTACCTTGAGCCTGTGCCCAACTTTTCCGGTCTCAAATTACAAAACCGTGTATTCTAGCAATTCCATCTCCCTTTCTGCTAGTGTCAGTAACATATACTTCATATTCCTTACCTACCTCCACTGGTTTTGGAGCAGGTGAACCTCTACTAATTATCAATACGTATGACTCGGTTCATTTGAAATAACTGAAATAGATAAAAATATTGGACTAAAGTTAGCTGTAACTCCCCTGACAGGAAGCAGAGACAAATATCTTTGTTTATGTTTGCAGTTGCCACCAGAATCGCGTACTGATGGACACCAACAAATAATCTCAAAGCTTACTAATGTTATCTAATAATATACGGGGCATGCTAAAGAAGCAGTTAAGATGACAGCATTTTAGTGAAAGTTAGATGCTCATAAAAAATGGTATAGTATTGTGTTTCCAGGAAGACATACTACAAATGGAACAGCAGATACAAGCAGAAAGGAATAGGAGGACTATCAGATATCTCTAGAAGAACTCATAATATCAAGTACAAGGAGGCAATACCAGAAGAACATAATAGATGTAGTCTAAACGGATATCTTCTTTTCAGGCTGTGAGTATAACTTGGCTCTATATCTTTTATAATCTTCATCTACCTCCATAGCTGCCGCGATAATTTTGCTTCTTATAGAATTTGATGATTGCAGAAACATCTTTGTATCTTTTGGCAGGCAGTGTCCTCCTATTCCTTCTTTTGGTTCTAAAATGTTGACATTCCATTTGGTATTTACAGCATCTCGTAATTCTGGAGAGTTTATGTTATTTGCCTGACAATATATGTAGAGTTCCTCGGCGAAGGCAATTTGCAGGTATCTATAGCAGTTTTCGACAACCTTAGTTGTTTCAGCAATCTCTACGTTCGATACTGAATGCATAGGGATCCCCAAGTTGCTACCAGAACTGGGAATGATATCAGGATATCTTTCTCTTTCCTCTTCAATACTGCTAATGCCATTGTAAAACTGCATGCCGGCTCTAAGACAGCAGTCATATACTCCTCCAATTACGCGCAGCTGATTAATGCCATGATTCTTTTCTTCTACTGCATACCATCTATGAGGAGCATGAACAACATGTAATCTATGATTGAGTATTTCAAATACTTTCTTTGATATTCCTTTTGGTATAGTGCTTTCTATTGATACTAGTGCACCATCTTTCTTTGCTTCTCTTGATATTTTGTCCGCTACGGACAAAATCCCACCAATCTGCGGGGAGAAAATATCATCAGGTTTGTGAGTTGACACACAAATTACGTATACGTCAAAATCATGACTACCAAAATCTGTTACCTGTTTTATTCCTGCAGTCGTATGAGCTATCTCCATAGCCTTTGTATTGATATCGTATCCGTATGTGTCAAATCCTCTTTCTTTTACATATTTTGCTGCAGCTAATCCTAATTGTCCTAATCCATTGATAAGGACTTTAGAGGAAGTCACTATTAAATCTGCAACCTGCGTATAATATTCCAAAATAATATAAAAGGTTTAAGAATCATTTTTAAACACTCATCTATAATTAGAAATATCTACATTATAGCTGTGATTTTTTGGAATATCTAATAAGAGTTTTGGCTCCTGCGCTAACCTCGAGGCCTTCATTGGATCTTAGCTCTGCCACAAGCCGTCATTACCACCCACATGTTCAATGCTTCTTACGAGTCAATTCGAAATTGCCATCTTCTCAGTTCATCACAAATTTTGACCGAATGTTTTGGAGGTCCGAATCAAATACACAAGAGTCAGGATCATTGTAAGTACTAACCCTGAATCCATATTGTTCTAAACCAAATTTGAAAGATGTAGTAATATCTGATTCGTCATCCACGATCAAAATTCTTTTCTTCAAAAAATAGTTTTTTTCCTGTTCATAGTCTGCCGGCTGACTTGATGTCAAACTTAGGG
>JBAVTY010000707.1:0-2528 GCA_049696495.1 Candidatus Nitrosopolaris sp. | reverse complement strand
CAATTGAGAATGTCCTAATACTTCAAGGTGGAGGTTCTTTAGGTGCCTTTGGATGCGGAGTTTTCAAGGCACTTGCAAATAATAATATTAAAATCGACATAGTGGCGGGTACGTCAATTGGTGGGCTGAATGCCACCATAATAGCTGGAAGTAAGGGAGATCATCCTGAAAGGGAACTGGAACAATTCTGGTTGGAGCTTGCTGAGGGAAGCAGTACGAATTTAAAGTTGCCTGCTTCAACAGTATCGTCCTCCTCACTCACACATATCTCCCAAGCAAAATCGATATTGTCTTTTTATGATGCAGCATTTCATGGGAACAAAAAAGTCTTTGTACCTAGATGGGGGCCTGGACACTTCTTTTTCGACCCCCAGGGTTTAACACCAGACAAGTGGACATATCTATTTGATCACACACCTCTACTAAAGACCCTAGAGAAATATGTTGATTTTAACAAGCTACAGCCTAATGGTAACTCTAATGCGCGTCTAATTATAACTGCAGTTAATGTATTGACTGCTGAACCGCTAACGTTTGATAGTGCCAAACAACAGATAACCCCAAAGCATATTATGGCAACAACCGGCTATCCAACATATTATTTTCAATGGGCAGAAGTGGAAGAAGGAGTGTATGCGTGGGATGGAAGTTTGCTGAGCAATACTCCGTTAAGAGAAGTGATAGATGCCTCTCCTGTGAATGATAAACGAATCTTTTTAGTTGAAAACTATCCAAAAAACACTGACAAACTACCAGACAATATACTTGAAGTACAACATAGAGCTAGAGATATTATGTTTAGTGACAAGACTCAGCACAATATCCAAATGGCCAAAGCAATAACGTACCAACTTAGATTTATTGATGAACTTTACCATGCAGTTGAAAATCGATTTGATATGCAAAACAAGGAGGATAAAAAGGAGTTTGAAAAAATTCGGGCAAAATATAAGAAAATAGCAGAAGAACATGGAGCAGAGATAAAAGCTGTGTATCATATAACCCGCGACGAGCTATCTCCATCTCTTTACGAGAATGCAGATTTCTCAAGGAATACGATAATGGATTCTATTAAGAATGGAGAATTGAAGACCAATGAAATACTACCGCTTATCGGCTGGGAAAAGTGCACGCTATAATCACATGTCCTACTAAGTTCTGTAGTAATGGATCGCAGAACAGGTAATGCAACTCAAGATCGGCATAGGTGAACTCTTGGCTTTCCATTCTGCAGTGTATGAGAAAGCGGGAAGAATGTGAAAACGCGGTATTACGAGATTTGTTGTTATGGTCTATGCCTGCCCAATTTTGATTGAGAATCCAATGAACGATTAGGGGCTGTCTTAAAAGGGAAGCCACATGTCTTTGAGAGCTGGTCGGAAGATTTTGTTATTATATTTTATGTAATTCCGTTCTATGTTGATAGCAGTAGATATATGATGACTGCCTGAGCAAGCAGATATATTGTAGACGGTCTTTTGTTACTCACTTGTTATTCCTCTTCTCTCTATTCCCAGTAAGATGAATCCTGTACAAAAGAAACTCATCGATTACATTGATTCCAAAAAGATTGGTGATAAGCTAAGGTTGTTTTGATTAATGCTATGAACTCCTAGGAAAGAATCAAACCGAACTGGCTACCACGGACAGGTTAGCCAAAGTACAGTACAGGATAAAAAATAATAATGCATCGTCCCGTCTGTAGCAATTATAGTGATCGCAAGTCCACAAACGAAAGCCCGCATCGACACAAATAGGCTTTTAACCGCTACTAAACGCGAGCGCGCTGATTTTACAAAGGAGATGGCATGAATCTCATTAAATGTTCCTTCGTTTCTCCGTACATATTTTATAACAATGTTACTCGGAACATATTTTATAATTACGGTGTTTCCCGAGTATATCAATGAGGCATCAAATGTATAGGCTCAAAAACCGAGCTTTAGTTATTAGCCTGATGAACAAGATCAAAAGCTAACTCTTGCTTGTCTACTCAACTAAAGTCTACAGATGTCATATTCTCCTTTGTTTGGTCAGGACTTCTTGAAAATGAACGGTGAATTCCAATGATCGACAAATACAAATGATATGCCAAAATCCTATACTCTGTGTAAGTAACATCTTTTATCATCTATTACTGTGGCGCTTTTTGTCCAGTTGTTTCTATTCTGTCTAGGGGAGATTAGAACGCTCGGCAATAATTACAAAGGATTTGAGTTTTTCATTGCCTCTGGAGGCTCGAATAATTTACGGAATCTTGGAAGACATCAAATGGTTTGGTCCCCTCCCTGTCTATAGTGTTCGGCAAGCAGTAAGGATCGCGTCGTACTTGAACCAAAACTTCCAAGCATCTACGGGCTGGTGATGCATATAGGTATTGGAATCTGCGAAAGTAGTTGATGCACCATTAGTTAACGCTGTTGTCGCCACAGCCATAAAGGCAAGGACAGACAGCTTCCAGTTGTATCCATGTCATCTTCAGAGCAGACATATTCTTTCAGTACTATTATTACTGCAACTGCCACATT
>JBAVTY010000706.1:0-4144 GCA_049696495.1 Candidatus Nitrosopolaris sp. | reverse complement strand
ATTGCTCTGCGGATATATGTGCTTCTTGGAACGTCGCCACGTAGTCTGTCTGTTTGTTTTATTAATGAATTTGGTAGTGTTATACCTACTTTCTCGGTCTTATCATTATATGTAGTACTCACCATATTGATATAGTATATAGTATCGCATAGCTATAAATCTATCGATCGCGTAATAGCCACGTGGCAATATGAACGGCTGAGGTGATATTTCGTTGGTCTTTAATTTCTCCGACAATTCTTTAACAGAGAATAAAGAATCCTTCCAACATTTCTAATCCTACTATCTTTTCTTAGGTCTTAGCATCTTTTTTCTTGATGAAATAGTAGCTGTAGTAAAATTTCTCTTTGCGGTATTTTTCTGAATCTGGGACATCTGAGTTCGTAGCTGCATTATCTGTGAGTGTAGCTGATTTATCAATTTTGATTGTCCTTTTGTTGATTTCATATCCTTCTGGACAGAGTGCAGCATTAGTTGTGTTGCTTGTCTTTCTAGCTGCTTAGTCGTATCTGCAGAACTAGGTTCATCCCGTCGTCTCTTTTGTGAAGAAGATTTGCCTTTAGATGATGACACTTTAGGTTTTGTTGTTTTAGCAGCAGTAGTAGAAGGCAGCAGTATTTCTTCTTTTTCTTCTTCTTCATTTTCTGGCAATGCCCTAAGTTGTTCGTCGTCAACTACTGGTACTCCTTCGTGAGGTTCATTTATGCCTAGTTCAAATTCATTGTCCTCCTTTGTTGTATTTTCTATATGTCCGTTCGATTGCAATGCTGATATCTTTACTAATAATTACAGGGATTGTTTTTACAGTTATAAATTTTGGGTGATTCGTCTAAGAGCCAATTGAGGTTGATCAGATTGGAGAATTCTTCAAACACGCAGCATTGTACTGGTATATTGTACTACGCGAAGATCCACATCAAGTTCTTGTAACATTTGATGAAAACAACGGATAAACCAACTGCAATGACATTAGGAGTAGCTGCCAACAGTAGCCTTGGAATTGGAAGTAGCGCTGGCTTCAAGGAATAGATCGGCAATATGCTGTACTTCCTATATTAGATGCATTGGCAGGATAATTCCAAGTGCCCAACAAAACCCCAAATAGACAATAAGCAGTGATATTACTGTGATGGAATTGGATTTGATCCGGTGGTAACATCGTCGCTTGTAGGCACCGAGAGTCATTTGAAAGACTACAGTCTACTGACGCATGTACACTTGTTGTTGCACCCATCATTGCTATTACAGCTGCTAACACCGGCGCGATCGTGATTGGTTTATACGTTATATTGTGCATTCTTTCGTTTCTTTGTTTTATCAGCTGATACTACTATGTAAAGATAGCCGCATTATTCACGCGGCAAAGGAGATATTCATCGAATACACCTTTTAAGCAATAATTCTTCTTTCCAAGAAGATAACCGCATAGTTACGTCGCCTATCTAAGTACGTACTGCGGTTAAAATGCAATGAATCATGAAGGAAGACTCGTAGTTTAACTAACTGTTGTACTGCTATACATAGGTGACATTATAGCTTACCGACATGGGCTACGCTTCTGTCATGAAGTGTATCCATATAGAAATCAGAACAAAATTTGATCTAATACGCGAAAAGGTATGAAAAAGAACAAAAGAAAAGGAGATCACTTCGACCAGATCATTACTAGTGCTGAGTACAAATAAAGAAAAGGAACTTGGATATGGGTTCTTAGCTGCGAATCGTCAGATTAAATTTCATAACAATGCGAGGAAACGCAGGTTCTTAAAGACAATTTTATTGTTAGGTATTTCAAGATTGATGAAAACATCGTTAGAAGTCCGGAAGAGAAGTCAGAAATACTTGTATGTGGTCGGCAAGAGAGTAGAGGAGATCATCATAGATCTGAAGTGATTGGCAAAAGGTGGAAGTTAAACATCTTGCAGGAAGAAGGACAGTAATGACAGTTTTCGAACGGAGATTTAAAGTAAAAGGACCTTTGAAGGGTTCAGCTCAAACTCCCGACAAAGCAGAACATCAACTTCTTGAATAAAATATCATAGTGTGTATACGCTTTTTTCCACAATGAAGAAGATAGTACCATACGTCAATATTGTACGACACTCTTGCTCACGACAAAACTTGCAGAGACAAGTTCTATCCAATAAATAATCGTTTTGCTACTGAACATGCGCTTTCATCCTTGTTTCGTTGACCAAACAACAATTTGGAATAACCATGCTTTCTGTACATCCCATGTCACGTCTTCACTCGCTTATCACCACGACAATGGTAAGTTTTAGGATGTCTTAGCTGGGGGAAGTGCGGAAAAGGGAAATAATTCACGTAACTAGAGAAGGACCTTTTCCACACTGATGAATCAAAGACTAATCAAATATAACGGAGGGTGATGGATGCATAACAGAACTTGATATTAAAGAAGAATCACATATGTATGAGAAATATCCTATTCGGATTGACGTAATTTTCTTACCCGTCTCTCCCCGAACGAAATTGTTATTACTTAGCGTACCGATTCTTTTCCTATGAAACTATATGGAATATATGGAAACCATTCACCTGAAACTTGTCCACTAAACAACGTGGAAAGTAGAAGACTCGTCATAAAAATGGCCGAACAACTTGATAAGGCTCTGACCAAAAACAACATAAAGATGCTACAACAATATCATTCTGGATTAGAACACACATTCATTTGGATCGTAGATGCACAAGATGGACATTCGGTACAGAATTTCATGATAGATTCCGGATGGATAAAGTTTAACGCTTTAAAGATAGTTCCATTGATCGAATATAAAAATGTGATTGAAATATTAGGTACTGCCTAATTTGATGACGTAGTGTAACATGGATTCGTCACACCAGCCGCCCAGTAGTACTTTGCCCAGGACTACAAAATATCATCAGAAATTAGTTAGATGTTTTGTAAACACCCTCAATGCTTCACGAGAACAACGAAAATCCGACGCCTGTTCTTTGGAATATTTTCATGGAGTCTAATATCTGTCTTTCGACAGCATAGACAAGTGCAACTCGCGCTCTAATGAAAACCCTTGGATGACAGGTCTAACAGCTAATAATGTAAAACCAAAAATGTAAAACCAAATATGTGTGACATATCAGATTGATTAATTATAATTCAAATGCAAGACAAGCTAGCACATACCGCCGAACATGCATTTATAGGCTCACTCCAGAAGCTACTAGGTAAAACGCTTAATGTCAGAAAAGTAGAACATATGGGCTACGACAATTTAGTAGTAGTCGGTATCACATCTACCGACCTTAACATGGATATTATAATCAAAGCAGAACTGGAAGTCAATTCGTTGATCAGTCAAGGAAGAAGAATCCTTATCCACGCATTTGACTCTCTAGATGAAGCTAAGAATCAAATGCCAAACCTTCGAGCCAATGAAAACCGAATTGATAGCAATAAATCAATTAGAGTTGTTGAGATCGAGGGCCATGACTTGGCTGCTTGTATAATGGATCATGCTGCCGATCTCAGAGAATGCGGTTTCTTCCTAATTACTGGGATGAATATGATAGGATCTGAATATGAAATAAATTTCGTGGTTTCCGATGCTGCCAAAAACAACGCTATAAATTTTTCTCTGAAGATATTGAATATTTGTAAAGAGACAGGAGCAAATTACAATACAATCGAGGAAACGATCAAAAAATTGAGGCAAAGTAACAGATTGTATCTTGAGAAATTAAGGATGCTAACGCAACATGTCCTTGATAATATCGACCCTAGGCATACATCTAATGAAGGACCTAGGATCATTAGTGGGACATACGTTGGATTATTAGATGAACAAGTCAGGGAATTCGCAAGCAGAAAGATTGCTGAATCAAATTTAATTGTTGTCGTTCTTGCTAATTTAAACTCGAACCTGGATTCGATGGCATATGTAGTATTTGCTAGAAGTGAATCACTTTATAAGATAGATTGCAATAGAATGTTTGAGGAAATAACATCAAAATGGGGTAGAGGTGGAGGGAAATCCAACTTTGTCACAGGTGTTATCAGAAAAGAGAATGTAGAAGAATTTATCGCCACTATTGTCGGAGACCTTGTAATCAAGTGACATCGCATGTGTTATAACCCTTCTTAATTCATATACATTTGTTA
>JBAVTY010000705.1:0-3180 GCA_049696495.1 Candidatus Nitrosopolaris sp. | reverse complement strand
AAGAACCTGTGGTACATTTGAGTAGATTTCGTCTTCTCTCCAAGATTTCCTGAGCAGTGGAAAAATCTTTGGAGAGCAATCCGGAATCAACTAGAGCTTTTTTAGCTTTCATTACAAGTCCAAGGGCGATATGTTCGTCAGCACCGGTTAACATACCGCCACCATCTTCGATAAGCTGATGAGGGATAGAAATTGCTAAATCAAAGACTGACTCTATTCCAGCCATTTTCAGCTTGGTAATCAAGTGTGGTTTTATTTCTAAATCTTCGAGACGCATTTTGGTAGCGGCTTTGGACATGCTCTAGATGCTGCAAGCTCGTAACCCATATAACAAGGAGAGCTATAGCAGGACAGGGAGAGGGGTTCGGTACTGTACCGTAATGGTATCATTTATCATAGAAATAACAAGCTAAGCAAAATAAAAAACGATTTCAGCCATTCTATCGGTTTTATCTACTAGAGGATTGCACTAGCGGAAGTGATGAAAGCCCCCGAAATGATGAAAGCCAAAGCCGTTGAAGTGATGGAAACCAAAGCCACCATGGAAGTGGTGAAAACCAAAACCGCCGTGGTCAAGAACCTCCCCACCGAAGAAGTTGGGGAGTGGTGAAGGATAACTGATGCCGTAGCAGCCATTACAGCCATAGTCTGAGGTGCCATCACATCCTAAGCCGCTTCCGCACAAGTGGTAATACAACAAATGGCGGTAGTAATGCAAATGGCGGAGATGCTACAGGCGGCCGCAGTGGAGACTAAAAAATCAGTAGGTGGGGTTTCTAGGAATGCAAAAATATATTTGGACATATCAAATTTCATGAGTACTGCGAAATGATAGTAAAAATATTTCACGAAAACCTAATCCAATCCACAACTAACAACCTGAAAGAAGATTTACAAAAACTAGAGGACAAAATAAACGTGTTCGCTGGACAAAAAGGAGTAATAATACATGATATCAAATATGAAAAAATTCAAAATGGTCAAATGCAACAAATGATTATTGCGTTTGTTCACCATACAGCTGTAAATGAGGACACTGGCGAAGTCAAACAAGACGATATTCCAAAGGTGATAGTTGAGAAGAAATGAGTTTAGCTTGGATATAGAATCATGATAAGTTAAGTGCAGATTGTGCCTAGTAGTACTGCAAATGTCAAGTATGTCACAATTACAAATGAGGCTGATGAAATTTTGATAGCACCTATTCGGATTGGACATATGCACATGAATGCCACAAAAACTACTAGAGCACTTAAATCTAATTCCCATTCACTTTGTTTCCACGGATATGTTAACGTAATACAAGCAAGCACAGACGAACACAGCTGATTATAAATGTCAAGGCAGTACAAACGTGATAATTGTGGCATGGTACTTGTAAATTCCAGAGAACTTGCTAAACACGAAATGTTGAGCAACAAAATCATGTTGATAAATTGCATCAATGCCAATCATGTAATCAAAGGTATTTCTGATGACGGACATTGTGGCCAAAGCACGTTATATATTTCGAGAAAAAATACCGTCAAACCTTCATGGACGAAAACGCATAGTTAATGATATCATTAAGCGTCGGCCAGTACGATATATTGAATCTTTCGCACCAGTTATTAAATGAGCTTGACGACTAGAATATTACCTTACGTAGCTGCTGCATCCACGTTTATAGCTGGTGTATTACATCTGGCAATTATTCCGATGTTTTTTACGCTAATGCCCATGAATGTCACGTTATTCTTTCTAGTCTCTGGTGCAACTCAACTGTTCTGGGTGATACCTGTCCTCAAGAGATGGAGCAATTTGTGGTATTATGTCGGTATAGGCGGAACAGTAATCCTAATTGCACTGTTCGTCATTGCAGTACCAGGCAGAGGATTACCAGTAAGTGAATTAGAGGTAACAATAGAACTCAGTCAGATAGCTTTCATAATAAGCAGTATTATAATTGTGAAAGATAGAACAACGAAATTGGATAAGGCTAGGTGGTAGCAGCAGTACTTGAGTCTTCTTCCCTCAACATATAGTCATCAATGCGATTAATATTACTGGCCGTACCTTTTTTACATTTTGGTTACCCCTCTATCCTAATATATCGACATATAGTAGACTGACAACTAATGAAATTATCAAATGTGAGAAGCAGTATGGAGGAGATACATTTTAGAGCAGAATTTACTATAGAAGAAGGAAAAATAGAAGAATATAAAAAACTCGTACAGGACATGAGTAGAGCGGTGGAAGCTAACGAACCAGATACAACTGTATTACGCATCACATATTTTCCATCATTAAATGCTTTACTAATGTTTTAATTGAACTCTCCCCAAGATTTAGTTCTTTACACAGTACATCTCTACTTGTATGTCCTCTAGTTTCGATTAATTGCAATGCTCTGAAAACATGTGCTATATCAAAAGAAAGTATTCTGCTTGGAGCATATCTAGTTGAAATTTCTTGAAGTGTTTTAATATACGAAAAAGGGCGCTAGAATAAACTACCTTAATGTATGAATAGCTTGTTTATAATATCTTGTTATGGCAATTGAGGAGCGACTTACAGGTTTTCTCAAGGATGCTAAGGCGTGGGAGAGAAGAGCAACCAATATTCCTGGAGTATTCTTGATGAAACTACCGACATCCAGGACAAGACAGGCAGCCATTGCTATTGAAATTAATCCAGTTGAGTCAGCTACTAAAAAGAGAGGTATAGTAGTGAGGTCTGCTTCTGAGCTTGATGAATTTAACCGTATTCTGGCTAATCAGAAATTAGTGGAACTAGCAAGAAAGGTGGACCTGGTAAATCCCAAGCAAAAGGAAGCTCCTGCTGCTACAGGCTCCAATGTCTTTGAAATTTAGCTTAGCTAGCCGTTTGTGAAGATGTGGTTTGAATCCAAGCGATCAAGAGATCTGTGTTATATCTGTCGTTCTTAATCGATATCTAGTTGAAACTGGGGTAGCCGATTGATGCAGCTAAATAGCTATTTTTAGAAAATTTTAGTCTGCAAGAATAAGGACCAATATGCATGCTCATAGCTGCTGATGATTAAAATGCCTTTGTGTATAAAGATACACTTTTACGTTATTTGACTATAAATTACGTAGTGTCATCACCACCACCACAGCGGCAAGGTAAGAAGCAACGAATAATATTTGTTAAGAATGTGGACTGAGATTATACGAT
>JBAVTY010000704.1:0-2849 GCA_049696495.1 Candidatus Nitrosopolaris sp. | reverse complement strand
AACGCGGTGTCCCCATGCGAAAGCCTGTTGTGCTGTCCCTGGTACAGCATATACCATTGTTGTTAAACCTGCTGCAACAATTAATGCTACAGCAACTGTCGTTGTTCGGTTCATATTTCTCAAAACTAATATTACTTTTCTCAGTATATATCGGATGCTTCACAGCAACTGCTAAAATTATTAGAGAGATTGTGGATATATTGATACACTATAATAGCATACGCAACAATGCCGGTTAGAATTCTCTGTTCATATTCTACCTGCGAATTATTCGTAGAATCTAGAAACTAAAAGTACATGGCGAACAAAAATCTGAATGATACATCTTAGGGATAGGTTTTTCCTGTTACCAGAACCAAGGAATGGCCTCAATCCTAGCGATTAGAGAGACAGATGTTTTGTATTATATACTTCTAGATGCAGGGTATGATTAGTATATAGGATATGACATGATGGTTAACACATAGCGTATATGCAGCATGCTGGCACTGGTTTAACGGATTCAGGGGTTCGTCCAGATGCCATGCTGTCAATCCAAAAACACACATAGGTGAACAAACCTCACGCTAACACTCGCACCCAGATATTCCGTTCAGTGCCATGAGTTGTTCCTTCAGATTTGTGCTAGACCCCCGTCTACGAACAGTTCAATACCTGTGACTATGATCGGATGATGGACGTTGGTTATTCATTTATGGCTCATTTGTTGGCCGCTGTTATATCCGTAGATACATTCAGTCTCTGCCAGTGGCTTTGTTTGATAGATAGCACAGTAACCAACATTATCAGGAAAACCCACAGGCGCTTTACCACCAGAAAAGCCATGTTTGAAATAGATTGATTGTGTGTGAGCCGGATTTGATAAAAATCCAGCATCGTACCCTTTTTGACAATCATGCTGTGATTGATTCTGGAATTGTGCGCAAGTAGTAACATCAAATTCATCTTTACCAGCATAGCCGCTCGCAACACCGATTTTGTAGGCCGGACTTGATTTCATCATAGCAACGGTGGTCCCCGATTGCTTAATGTTTGCAATATCTTTATTGTAAGCAAGGGCCGAATTGGTCGAAATACAAAGTACGACTATTAATGTTAATGCAGCGAATTTATTTTTCATACTAATCTTAGACGATCACGACTGTGTTATAAATGCAGACTTATTCATCGTCTAATGTACGTCCTCGATAGAATTGCGTCATGCCGAACGCAATCCCTTCCTACCAATCAAAAAATAACCCAAAGGAGTAGATTTAATAGACAATACTTCGAAACCAAACGCGGTTGACTTTCTGCAATTATTTTCGTGACAAACTTTAAGCCTCTACTGCAAAGTTGGGCTTATCGTTTGTGCTGTTGCATTCTGGGTTATTTAACGAACCAACATTTAGCTTTGGCCTTCTCAATTGCTAGGTCAATCATTTTTGATGATAACCGGTAAGTGTGTATACTTCGATATACTTCATGCATGTAGAAAGACACATTGAGTCGAAGCGCGCCCGGCTCATGTGTGTTCTAAATTTAACGTCTTGCTCCTTTAGTGCATTCGTCGAATATATGACATACAAGCGTAGCATTTGGTATAATCACATCGGACAGGATTTTTCTCCTATCTACAAAGGGCAAGCCTTGTAGATTCTTTCCATCCCAATAAGGTATATCAAACATGTAATACGTAGGTTCGCAAATTACTACCTTGATTCTATTTGCGTTCCATTATAGGACTACGTATGAATCGGAGATTCCCTTTTCCTGATAGTCAGTCTCCTAACCCAGAAGGCAGGTACTTTGACCACTGCGAAGGCATTAGAAGTAGAAATATATCGGGAAGTGAAACAGAAACGCAAGTAATTCTAGACGCCTAGCTCCCTTTTAATTGGCAGTGTAATGGATAGATATGATTAACATTGGTTCGTAATAGCCATTCATTGTGCGAAATGAAAATGTTTGGGTTTTTGGCCACGAATTATTGTCGATCAACTACTAATGCTAATCTATAAACAACAAGATGGCGCTAAAAGTTAGGCTGGGTCAAAAGAAGTGAAGTCTAAAGTATATGAACTCGAGGATCAAGGCCGGTACTACATAGATTTTATAAACACAAGGGGTATTCAGGCCGGTATCATACGATTACACGCTGGTGAAAATGATATCCAAGGACCACATTCAGTTCATGAGGTCTATTATGTTATTGACGGCAGTGGCTTTATCAAACTAAATGGAAAAGATTATGAAATCAAACAAGGATCATCCATTTTTGTTCCTGCTAAAGCCGACCACAAGTTCCATGGGAATAAGCAAGACTATGGAACTTATGCGTTAGGTGGTTAGAAGCTAAATCGATAAGCCTTCAAGTAGATAGCCATACTTTGCTTATCAAAGAGACTTTTGCAATCTGCCGAACAGCCTATCTGACGGTAATAGATGATTCTGGATTATTTATCTTGGCTTCGCCGTTTTATTTTTAGGAATTGTCTATCCAATCCACGTTTATCTTCAAATGAGATTCTATATGCTTCATTTTTCTGTAACGGTATTAGAGAAATGTTATCTTTATTATTGCACATAGGGCAGATCTCAAACGAATCATCATTTAGAGTATCCTCTGATGCCGAATAGACAAAAAGCGTAGCACACCAGTGACAGTATTCACAGATAGCAAATTGGCGATTACATTCGTGTATCGATCTTTTGACGGTACTGACAGGAAACATATGATATATTTTTCACCATATTTGACATCATTTCTTGTGATATTTATAGGTTTTTATATAAGGTTTACATACTGGACTTGCCCAACTACGATTTAGGATTGGTGATATCGTGGTAGGCGTTGTTTGTCGTTGACG
>JBAVTY010000703.1:0-2177 GCA_049696495.1 Candidatus Nitrosopolaris sp. | reverse complement strand
TAAATGGCGAGTACAATCTTTAGAGTACAGTCACACAAATTTAGTCAAGACAATATTCAAACCACTTTGATATGTTCCAAATGTGACGAAAACTTTTCTAAAGAGTTTCCTCTAGATCTTGAAGGTCAAACTATTGAATTCAAGTGTCCTGTATGCGGCGCTCCTGGAGAGGCCGATCTTCCATACAAAAGTGCCGAAGAGAGAGAGGAGCTTGAAGAAGATTTTGAAGAGGTGGAGGAGGAAGAAGGCGAGGAAGAGTTTGAGGAGGACTATTAATTGTTGCTTCCATACAAAATATATCTCCTATCTACTCGTCTTTGATCCCAACTTTCCCAATTGGGCCAACAACGCGGCTAACTGGATTTCCGGGTGGGCCCCAGCTGCGAGTCGATAATCATATTCTGCCATCAGAGCTGCAAATTCATCAGGATGTTCTAATTTCATTTCATATGCTTCCTGATTAGCATATTTGAGAAAATCATTTTCAGACATCCCATATACGTTTGTTAATTCAAATAATTTCACCCTAGCATCGGTGAACTTACCTGAAAGTGCTAACTTAATAACTTCACCAACTTTGGATTTGCCTGAAAGGCCTACCGAGGCAATTACATTGGCGCGTGATATGAATCCCATTCCAGCCGCGGCTTGAAGTATATTAATAGAATGACGTAAGTCTCCCGAGGTGGCATCATAGATCTGTAAGAGTGCTTTTTCTTCAAATTTAGCTCCTTCTTTTTCACAGATTGTTTTCAGATGTTGTACGATGTCTTCCTTTGCCAATCTTGTAAACCGAAAAACTACACACCTGCTCTGCAGAGGTTCAATTATCTGAGAAAGATAATTACAAATGATTATGAAGCGAGTTGTTTTGGAGCTGTCTTCAATGATCCTCCTTAGCGCTGTCTGCGCTTCAGAAGTCATTTCATCTGCCTCATCAAGTATGATTATTCTAAACATATTTTCGTCTTTGTTACCTATAATTAGCTTCATCACTGCAGCGAATTCCTTAACCCTCTCACGAACCATCTTGATCCCTCTTTCGTCAGACGCGTTTAACTCGAGAGTATCTCTCTGCCATTGCTCTCCTAGCAAATGTCGTGCGATACATAAGGCTGTTGTAGTCTTTCCCACACCTGGAGGACCCGCGAACAACAAATGTGGTAGCTCATCTGGAATATCGATAAGATGACGCAAACCGTTGACAATTTGCTTCTGGTCTATAACTTGATTAAGTGTTAACGGGCGATATTTCTCAACCCACATCAAATTTGAAAGATCCCTGTTTATTGTCGACATGTCTTCAATTAGTTGACTATTTTCATCATAATAAGTTAACTAAATAGCAGTAGTTGAGCAAGTTAGGACGGGCCCAATACACATGATATCGAACGTAATACATCTATCTGAATAAGCTACAACTATATTTATCGTAATTGTAACTTTATATGAGCTTGGCACATTACTTGCATCTACATTTTTAAAATAATTTTCTGTTTGATCCTCCTAATGTGTGTTTTATTATTGCAAATCTAAAAGCAGCAATTACGAACTACTATAGGACAAAACGCTTTAACTTGAACATCGTCAAATACCTGTTGAGAGAGTCTGCGAATTTATGTTAGTGTGTATAGTATCCCATGTATCATAAATACAATCTCACTTGAAGTGACAGACCACAATTATGAATTTCTATGATATTGAATTAGGACAAGCAATTTGTTCTTGGCATGAGCCGTTAATAGGATATATCAAAACAGATCCTTTACTGGTATGAAAATACCAGCTAGTAGTTGCAATAATACTGCTATAGGTTGGTAGTGAGCTCCACGGTCTATGCAATAGTGAACAACTACCAGTCATACACCGGTAGCCTCTTTCGAGCTTCTTTTCTCATCATTGCGTTACTGTCTACGCTAGGAAAAGTTTTGAGTGTGTTCACGGTTACTCCTACTTTGGAAATGTATCCCAAAGCCCGGTAAGCAATATTGAAGGCAGCATTTCTATCAGCATTCTCTTCTCCACAATTCTTGCATATGAACAGTCCTTGTGTCTTTCTCATTCCTCTTTGACTACATTTTCTGCAAGTTTGAGATGTCCAATTCTCGAATATTTTGATTACTTTGATACCCGCCAAGGCAGCCTTGTATGTCAAATATTCTGCGAACTTGAAATAT
>JBAVTY010000702.1:0-7701 GCA_049696495.1 Candidatus Nitrosopolaris sp. | reverse complement strand
ACAGTAAAAAGGTCCTTAAGTCAAGAATTTTTCGACTTTCTGAAGACATTTGGAATTATCGGTTTAGCTATTGCATTTGTAATAGGTCAAGCAGCCTCCAAACTAGTTACAGCATTTGTTAATGATATCATAACACCGCTTATTGGTCTCTTTATACCTGCTGGAAACTTGAATGCCGCCAAATTCACTGTAGGAAATTCTACGTTTATGGTTGGCGATCTCATAGCAAACATAATCGACTTTCTCGTAATTGCCTTTATAGTATTCCTTTTATACAAACAACTATCGAGATTTAACATAGTAGAGGATAAGACTAAACCGGACAAAAAATAGCGGCTAAAAGTAGAAAGAATTGCAATGAACATTTATGCAATGTTTCCCTCCAATATCGAGGTTACTACAAGGTTCAAGGGGTTCGATCCCCCGTGTATCCGATGGACTTTCCTAACATTAGATAAACAAGAAGCTAAGAGGGCATCTCAAACACAGTTATCCAGACAAGAAGATATCGCCTGATTTGGTAATAAGGTTCAAACATACTGTCCCATGATATGGGGATACCAGGACCATATGGTATAGAAGAGATAGAACAACTAAACCATTTATACATCTTCGAATACGATGATTATTTGATATAATATGGTAAAATGTCCTAAATGCGGTTATACGATTGGATTGGGATTCGAACGTTCCTCATGTTTCATTAAACCTAGAAATGGAAAGGTTCCAGGATTCGCCCATTATCAGAGATAAATCCTATGGTGGAAAAATTATACGATCATCCACGGATGCTGCACGCACCTCCTCCTTCTTCCATTTCTTTTCAGCCGCAATCTTACCAGTTTCTGATTTGAATAAGGTCTCTTCCTGTCTACGTTTACTTAGTTCTTTCTCAATACCCTCTAGAACATACCCAAGTTCAGCTAATTGGAATTAACTTCCTCTTTACGCGGGGTGATATGGAGGTATATTCCGCGGGCGTATTGGTATTCTATGGATATTATGGTATACCACACCAGGTAGATATGCCGTATAATTGGATAGTTCAGATGTTGGGACATACCGCTCTTCTTTTCCGGTTCGATGTCGTGTGTCTCATGGGAGGGACACCGCATACTTTCTTCTTTCCACCTCTTTTTCAGCTGAGATTTTAGCAGTATCAGATTTGATCGTATACTGCAAAAGTAGTATCTTCTTACACCAAGGAACGATTATTTGGCCCCCACTCACCAAACTTGATCTGAGGATTCTTTTTTTAATGTATTCTACTAAGCATCCTCTAATGCCAACGTCCTTCCTATCATAAGCTTCGGTAACCTTTAACCTCAAAATGGAATTGCAAGCGGCTTTAGTCTCATCTCGGTCACAAAAACGCACTTGATATGTTATTGAAAGAAGCATGGAATCCAGAACAAGCCGCCATGGGAAATTCTACTCTGCCCAGGATATGCGATAAATTGAACATCATGACCTAACCTTGAAGAATGTTTGATGTCTATATTTTTAATAATTGTATTATCGTTCGAATATATCTGACATATTTTACTATATTTTTAGCAGTTGTTGTAACGCTGAATGGATCATCGGTGACAAGCACGGTACGTCAGCCACATGAATGCAATATGTATTTGGAATGAGATCGGCTTATGGTTAAACAAATCCTATCCACGCTGAATAGGCCAAAGTTTGCAGTCCTCCGCTTTGACGACGCACATCAGATGGCGTGTACTTCGAAAGGTCTAGTGACAACTCGAACAGCGAGTGGCCGGCGAAACCATTTATAGAGGAGGTAAGATGACGAAATTTTCACTTTGAAGTCATATGGCACAAGTTCATCTACTCAGTATAGTAGGTTGTATGAAAACTACATCACGCAGGAGCTAGACGCAACATCACAAATTCTATGGCAAAAGGACCCTACACCGCTGACTGTTCTTGATTACTATAAGGACTTGGGAAGTACGGAAAAAGAGATACTGCCCGGTAAAGTTGAAGAAGAGATATCATCAAGAGCAAATAGAACTAATAAGCTCAATGCCGTGGCCATAGCGGAGAAGCTTCCTTCGAGCACACAATATTACGCACAGCAATTCGCGCTGCTTAATTCTTCCGTAAATAGACAAAGTGATGTTCAATTTTTAGTTGCACTGAAGTTGTGTTATGAAATCGGGCTTGAAAGGTCTATTGATCTAGTCAGAAAGATCCAGAAAGGTATTTTTAGCGACGCTATCATGTTTCATGAACCAACAAAACTCCTTGATACATGGATTTACACATAGGGGCAATATATGCTATGCATGATTCTTGTCGAGAAGCAATCAGGCTAAGAGATACCATAAGGTTGCATATCTATGCAACAGCTTGGCTGATTTATTGTCAGGTGACTCGAATATCGAAAATACAAAGATGAAAAGTGCTGTAGAAAGATGAGAATATAAGCAGTGGCTGGCTAGTGATCAGTTACTTCACTCACTTGGATTGTTTCTAGGCAGGAACGTTCAATTTATGCCTAGTGGACACTCGCATCCATTCTTACCAGATCGAGTTTATGCGTTCATTAGACAGAATCTACAGCTTGAAAACGCTGTTGGACAAGGTATAGGAGGTGAAGAGAATATGCTCCATAGCCTTCCCTAATGATAGCTGAGGGGGGAGGGGAAGAGAATATGCTCCATAGCCTCCACTAAAAATACAAACATGTTATCGACACTAAGTCCTTTTTCAATGGCATATACCGAAATGAATTCCAGGGTTTCATTGTATCCCATACCACCACCACACAGTGAATGTATTATCCCAGCATCAAAAGCTAACGCTTACAATGCTCTTAACCCACTTACTGACCAATAATATTTACTAATGTTGTGTGTACAGGTGAAGAAAGTATGAATATCGGCCTTCTTCAGTCATTTGTTTTATTATGGTCCTGTGACATCCGAAGCGCATTAAACGCTTCGAATACAAAATGACCGCATAGACGATACCATGAATACAGACGCACTTCCAACTTACACTAATTAGCGCAATACAAGAGATAGAAGTATTAAACTTCATAAATTGCATACGCGCTATTTTTATTATGACAACGATGATTTGTATGCTATGTGATATTGTTATATTAAAAGCCGATGTCGAGTCTCACTTGTGGTATTTGTCATCTACATTATATAAAACCGCAAAGTATTCGGCCAGGAAGCCCCCTCATCACCAGACCCTGGATCTAGCGGGTTACCAAGTCCAGAGAGTATAATTGCAAACACAGAAATTCAATTTCAATATTAGTTCACAGTAAATATAGAAGCGTTTAACGCTATGAAATCAAATATCCTTCTCGTAGTCCGGATATTCTGAATCCTTAGGATCGCGTCATGTCTTTTTGTCAATCAAGTCTAGTCTGTGACCTAACGCTACTTCGAATAAGCGGTGCGGGTGTGCTGGCTAAGACTAGAAAAGGCAGAACTATTTAACGTCGACATCCGCACGGATTTCGTCCTCTTGGAGCGTCCTAAAAGAGAGTTAGATTATTCGTCATCATATTTATTTTATACCGAAGGTATAACGGTATCATGATATTATATACAATGGATAAAATAAATCAACTGGAGGACAAAAAAAGAACAAGTAGAGCAAAAATCGTAAATGGCAAACTGTTTGGTGCGATGGAAGCAATAAGGGATAATCCTAGTTTTGGAGTTTTTGGAGCAGTGTTATGAATTCAAACACATCAGTGAGTCCACAAACTCAAAACGCTATTGATCAAAACAAAATCCAACAATTCATGAATAAAGCAGTAGGAGATATAGCAGGTAGCTCTACTGCCATGCTTGTAATTATTGGACATAGACTTGGCTTATATAGAGCTATGGCGCAAGCAAACAGTCCAGTCTCAGTCAAAGAACTTGCTGATAAAACTGGAACTGTTGAAAGGTTGGTGAGGGAATGGTTAGGAAATCAGGTAGCAAGCGGATATATAGAGTATGACCCTAGCAGCAGAAAATACAGATTACCCCCAGAACACGCTTTAGCATTAGCTGATGAAAATAGCCCCATATATCTACAAGGTATTTTCAAAGCTATAAAGTCATACTTTAAGGATGAAGATGAATTCTTAAAGATGTTTAGAGGAGAAAGAACTCTTTCGTGGATGGATCATAATCCTTTCATGGCGGAAGGCTTTGCTGAATTCTTCAAAGCCGGTTACATTGGTAACTTGATTAATTCGTGGATTCCAGCAGTAGATAATGGAAATGTTCTTGAAAAACTAAAAAAAGGTGCTAAAGTAGCAGATGTTGGCTGTGGTTTTGGTATTACTACTTTGATGATGGCAAAAACATATCCAAACTCTACCTTTACAGGATTTGATTTTGACAAAGAATCAATTGAAAAAGCAAAGGAATCTGCAAAAAAAGAGAAGATAAATAATGTAAAATTTGAAGTATCGTCAGCTTCAGAATTTCCAGGCAGTAGTTATGGTTTTGTAACATTTTTTGACTGCCTGCACGATTTGGGAGATCCTGAAGGAGCATTAACTCATACAAGAAATGTTATCAAGAAAGATGATGGCGGTAGCGATAGTAATGACAGGGGTACTTGCATGATTGTAGAACCATTTGCACAAAATGAATTAGAAAATAATGTAAATCCTGTAGCAAGTACGTTTTATGCTGCCTCTACGCTAATATGCGTTCCCAATTCATTAGCTTTCAATGGACCTGCACTGGGAGCGCAAGCAGGAGAAAACAGAATAAAAGATGTAGCAATGAAGAGTGGCTTTTCTCACTTCAAAAGAGTGCTTGAGACACCACTAAACATAGTTTATGAGGCCAAACCATAGTTACATTATGGATAGAATGTAATAAAAAGAGGAAAAAATCTGAACTGATAACATCTCAGATGCAAACTCACTGATAACAAGAAAGAATGCTAGTAGTATTGAACATGTAAGTTTCTAGAAGATTTATCGCTGCAGAAACAGCAGAAGCAACCGTAAAAATAATTACAACTAATATTGATAGAGTTTCTCGGGAGAAATTCCAATAACTGCAGTAAATTCAGTATGCTAAATATGAAACTATTTTTCATGTTAGTTATCGTCTACTACAATTTCATTCAGTAATACCGTCTTATCAGTTCTTTGTTATCAATTGGTTTTCTAATAAAATGATTGGCAAGTAGTGAAGAAAATATATCTGCATATATGCCGTAATACATTGCACAAAGGTTTGAAAATGAAACTGGAACGAAGGAATGCGTGAAAATATCGGAAGTAACGCCCATAATTTGAATTCAACCACCTCTGAACCTGCATAGGATTTTGAGTAGGGTAAAAAAACTCAAATACTATTTGATAAAAGTACTATTTTCGTTAATAAACCGGAAAGTTGGTATGAAAGAATGACAGCCCTGAAGAAGTTGAGCATGTTTAGATTACGTATGAGTTTTTATAATATCTTAGCGCCTTCAGGATTACGTCATTTGGTTTTTCGTCTTCCTTAGCCAGCTCTGTAACCAAATCGTTTATCTCTTCGGTTATCGAGGGTTTCGGCCGTATAGGGCTGATTCCATGTAAGCCAATCCCGTCTCTCTCAATACTTTGTAGAAATTCTGATTTATTCTTCAAGGTTTGATGACGTATGTTGATGGCATTATATATTTTGCCGGTTAAAGTGGATATAGATGACAAGTAAAGCAGAAGACTTGACAATATGTGATGTGATGTTTGTTTCAATGCGCTAGACGCCGAGACAGGAATTTGGGGATGCGATTGTGGAAATGAAAACAATAGAGGATGTTAGAAAGAAGTTACAAGAAATAAATGAGCATATCAAGACCTACATACTTTGTTTTCGTGATTACACCCACTGCCAGCACCTACTCGCATATCAATAATGTTATTCTCACAGAAAAGATCGAGACATTTTCACTTCTTGCAGGAGTTACTGCTGCAATTGCAGCTATAATATTATTTCTTATCAGGTGGAATAGTACTCCTGACAATCAGATAAAAAGGAGAACAAGAGAATTGGATACCCTATCATCAATATAAAGTGATAACGGCGGCATCTAGCAGAATTAACGACAACGGTTCTATCAATGCAGTAAACAAGCAGGCAGTGCAGTGCCTTAAGTTTTATTTTTCTCCATTACCAAGCGTAATAGATATCAGATCTGGAAAAAACAATTTTCAAGAATAGCTGCTAATATCACAAGAGAATGGTGATTCAATTTATATACGGTCGATTACGTGGTGAAATTTCTACTCTAATTACTCGCTCTGATGAGATCGCTGATTTCAACCAAAATAGGTCATTATCAAAGCCAAAGAGGTTTGGCTAAAGGATTGGAGGCATACGCCTCTGTGTTGTATCGTATTTGGTCCTCACATAGCTTTGAGGTATACTGAGTATGTAATGTCTAATTACCAGAACACGAGGACT
This sequence comes from Candidatus Nitrosopolaris sp., assembly GCA_049696495.1. Classification (GTDB taxonomy): domain Archaea; phylum Thermoproteota; class Nitrososphaeria; order Nitrososphaerales; family Nitrososphaeraceae; genus Nitrosopolaris. Next base: position 1,264 of record JBAVTY010000702.1, on the reverse strand, counting down.
GTGTCTTCTCCTAGAAACGGGATCTTTACAGACATCAATTTGCTTTCTTGTCGTCTATGCCTGCCTCCTTTTTTCCATGGACATTGTTTTCTTCTGCAAAAAATTGGATTTTTGGTTGATCGCAGGTTCTTAGCGAGTGGTATCCGTACGGTTACCCTCCAAAGAGCCGCTTTTCAATAGCTGTTATGCCAGTTTCTGATGCTAGGATGATTGATCGGTTTATGTCATTTCAATGGAAGACGCGAGCATGGATAGAATTGATTGCCTTAGCAGTGTGGAATATTTGTATGGTTCGGCACAGGCGAAGTATTGATCTATTCGGTTTATTCTCAGTATAGAGTGAGTATACTGCATATACGCTCCTGCAAGTCTGGGACCTACTGCCGCTCCCGTCACACATGTATCAAGTGATTATTACATTCTATTATCGCTTTAAGCGAGTAGCCATTTACTATGTGAGCTTCTATTTCCAAAGTCTTATTAATCCGCATTTACTGCTTTGGGAGAAAAGATGATTAGCTTGTATCAAAATGCTATCCTAGGTTTCATAATCTTAATGACGTATGATTTCTATGATAAAATGAATTCTACCAATACTATCAACCGCCTGGAGAATCTCTGATTAGACTTAGATCTATGATGATTATGAACTCGTTGCGCATCTTCTTGACGAATCATCGGTTGAATTTGATACTAGTGCGTCTATTATCACTCATATTGCGGGACGACCTGGCCAGTTCGGACAAACAAGTGCAGCACAGGTTCGAAGAGGCAGTTGCTGCTCGACAGCCACGTAACAGAGAAATGGAGTGGCTGAACGACACCTTTGTAAGTAACAGAGAAGTTGCCGAGCGCTAACCTAGGAACATGATACTAAAGACAATTTTTACGAAACAACAGGCGCATTCAAAATCACCTCGAATTCTCTAGAGATTTACCGCACATGTAGCAATAACATTGACCGCAGGTAATACAACAGCTACCAAAATAACTTGATCCTGTGAGTTTTCTAGAAATAAAAATATGTTCATGGATCAGTATATCTTGACACGCCGTTTCAGTACTTTGTACTTCGAAACATCCATGATTCATCTTATCTCTGACTCATAACGTCATCTACAAACCAGCACTTTCGATTTGACTATATTGTTCAGTGAATTCCCTACCCTTGTCGGTTATGGAAATAAGTCCACCACTCCCTCGAAAGATCATCCCCTTTTTTTCTAATTCATCAACATAATTCAGCATCTTGTCGTACGAGAGT